>NZ_QSCK01000012.1:0-115610 GCF_003463035.1 Roseburia sp. OF03-24
TGTCGGGAGTTCGAATCTTCTCGCGCACGTATGTATGGAGACATGATTTATCATGTCTCTTTTTCTATATATAATTTAAAAAAGTTCTTGACGTAATCTCCTCTCTTGTGCTATCATATACGTTGCACTATTGTGGTGCAGTGGACTTAGTGCGCTTATTCGCAGGAGTCCGGTAACGTTATAAACAACGGGTTCTGCCCTTATGTTAATAAAAACGAGAGGTGAAACGTCAAATGGAGAAAAACAGAATACGACCAGTCAAAGCCGGTAAAGGCATGCGTATGAGTTACTCAAGACAGAAAGAGGTATTGGAAATGCCGAATCTGATAGAGGTTCAGAAAGACTCCTATCAGTGGTTTTTAAAAGAAGGCTTAAAAGAAGTTTTCGACGATATCTCCCCGATCGCAGATTACAGCGGTCACTTGAGTCTGGAATTTGTTGATTTTACATTATGTGAATCAGATGTAAAATATACAATTCCGGAGTGCAAAGAGAGAGATGCAACTTATGCAGCACCTTTAAAGGTAAAGGTAAGACTTCACAACAAAGAAACAGATGAGATTAATGAACATGAGATTTTCATGGGTGATCTTCCTTTGATGACCGAGACAGGTACTTTCGTAATCAACGGAGCCGAGCGTGTTATCGTCAGCCAGTTGGTACGTTCTCCGGGTATCTATTACGGTATTGCTCACGATAAAGTGGGTAAAAAGCTGTATTCCTGTACCGTGATCCCGAACCGTGGTGCATGGTTAGAGTATGAGACAGACTCCAATGACGTATTCTATGTTCGTGTTGATAGAACGAGAAAGGTGCCGATCACAGTATTGATCCGTGCACTTGGTATCGGAACCAATCAGGAAATCATCGATCTGTTTGGTGAGGAACCGAAGATTCTTGCAAGTTTTGGAAAAGACGTTGCAACAAATTATGAGGAAGGTCTTCTTGAGTTATATAAGAAAATCAGACCAGGCGAGCCGCTTACAGTTGAAAGTGCGGAGAGCCTTATTTCTGCTATGTTCTTTGATCCGCGAAGATATGACCTTGCAAAAGTAGGCCGTTACAAATTTAATAAGAAACTTATGTTAAAGAACCGTATCAACGGACAGGTTCTCGCAGAGGATGTTGTAAATCTTGCAACTGGTGAGATCATTGCAGAGGCTGGTACGGAAGTGACAAGAAGTCTTGCAGATGATATCCAGAATGCAGCTGTTCCATATGTATGGATTCAGACAGAGACTAGAAATGTCAAAGTTCTTTCTTCCATGATGGTTGATTTAAGAACATATGTGGACTGCAATCCAAAAGACCTTGGTATCACCGAGCTGGTGTACTATCCGGTACTTGCTCAGTTGATGGAAGAACATACAGATATTGATGAATTAAAAGAAGCGATCAAAAAGAATGTGCATGACCTAATTCCGAAGCATATTACAAAGGATGATATTTTTGCATCCATTAACTACAATATGCACTTAGAGTATGGTATCGGTAATGATGATGATATCGATCACCTTGGAAACAGACGTATCCGTGCAGTTGGTGAGTTATTACAGAACCAGTATCGTATTGGTCTTTCCAGATTAGAGAGAGTTGTTCGTGAGAGAATGACTACTTTAGATTTAGACGGTATTTCTCCACAGAGTCTGATCAATATCAAACCGGTAACAGCAGCGGTAAAAGAGTTCTTTGGTTCTTCCCAGTTGTCACAGTTTATGGATCAGAACAACCCATTAGGTGAGCTGACACATAAGAGACGTCTTTCTGCATTAGGACCTGGTGGTCTTTCCAGAGACCGTGCCGGATTCGAGGTACGAGATGTACATTATTCCCATTACGGAAGAATGTGCCCGATCGAGACGCCTGAGGGACCAAACATCGGTCTTATCAACTCACTGGCAAGTTATGCAAGAATTAACGAGTATGGTTTCGTAGAGGCACCATACCGTAAAATCGATAAATCAGATCCTAAGAATCCGCGTGTCACAGACGAAGTAGTTTATATGACAGCAGATGAAGAGGATAATTACCATGTAGCGCAGGCGAATGAGGCACTGGATGCAGAAGGACATTTTGTCCGTAATTCCGTATCTGGTCGTTACAGAGAGGAAACACAGGAGTATGAGAAGACTATGTTTGATTACATGGACGTATCTCCGAAGATGGTATTCTCTGTCGCAACAGCACTTATTCCGTTCTTACAGAACGATGATGCAAACCGTGCGCTGATGGGATCTAACATGCAGCGTCAGGCAGTGCCGCTTCTTACCACAGATGCTCCAGTAGTCGGAACAGGTATGGAGACAAAGGCAGCGGTTGACTCCGGTGTATGTGTGATCGCAAAGAAATCCGGTATTGTAGAAAGCTCTGAGTCAAACCAGATCATTATTAAGAGTGATGAGGGAACCAGAGATGTATATAAACTGACAAAATTCTCAAGAAGTAACCAGTCTAACTGCTACAACCAGAGACCGATCGTATTCAAAGGTGACCGTGTGGAAGCCGGAGAGGTAATTGCAGATGGTCCGTCTACTTCGAACGGTGAGTTAGCACTTGGTAAAAACCCACTGATCGGATTCATGACCTGGGAAGGTTACAACTACGAGGATGCTGTTCTCTTAAGTGAGAGACTGGTACAGGATGATGTTTATACATCTATCCATATTGAGGAATACGAAGCAGAAGCACGTGATACAAAACTCGGACCGGAAGAGATCACAAGAGATGTTCCTGGTGTCGGCGATGATGCGTTAAAAGATCTCGATGAGAGAGGTATCATCCGTATTGGTGCAGAAGTTCGTGCCGGTGATATCTTAGTCGGAAAAGTTACTCCGAAGGGAGAGACTGAGCTGACTGCGGAGGAGAGACTGCTTCGTGCAATTTTCGGTGAGAAAGCAAGAGAAGTTCGTGATACTTCCTTAAAAGTACCACATGGTGAATATGGTATCGTAGTTGATGCGAAAGTATTTACAAGAGAAAACGGTGATGAGTTATCTCCTGGTGTAAATCAGGCAGTCCGCATTTACATCGCACAGAAGAGAAAGATCTCTGTCGGTGATAAGATGGCTGGTCGTCATGGTAATAAGGGTGTTGTTTCCCGTGTACTTCCTGTTGAAGATATGCCATTCCTGCCAAACGGACGTCCGCTTGATATCGTATTAAATCCTCTTGGTGTGCCGTCCCGTATGAACATCGGTCAGGTCCTTGAGATCCATTTAAGTCTTGCTGCAAAGGCACTTGGATTTAACATTGAAACACCGGTATTTGATGGTGCAAAAGAGATCGATATCCAGGATACACTTGAGCTTGCAAATGACTATGTAAATATGCCGTTTGATGCGCAGGAAGCAGCAAAAGAAGGCAAAACAGAGAGTTTTGAAGAAAAATACAAAGATATCTTAAGAGAAGACGTTATGAAGTATCTTTCTGACAATCGTGCGCATCGTGCACTGTGGAAAGGTGTTCCGATTTCCCGTGATGGAAAGGTTCAGCTTCGTGACGGACGTACCGGAGAGCCGTTTGATTCACCGGTAACCATTGGACACATGCATTATCTGAAACTCCACCATCTGGTAGATGATAAGATCCATGCACGTTCTACTGGTCCTTACTCCTTAGTAACGCAGCAGCCGTTAGGTGGTAAAGCACAGTTCGGTGGACAGCGTTTCGGAGAGATGGAGGTTTGGGCACTGGAAGCATACGGTGCATCTTATACCTTACAGGAGATCTTAACAGTAAAATCCGATGATGTTGTCGGACGTGTTAAGACTTATGAAGCAATTATTAAGGGTGATAATATCCCTGAGCCGGGTATTCCGGAGTCTTTCAAGGTTCTGTTAAAAGAGCTTCAGTCACTTGGTCTGGATGTCAAAGTCTTAGACGAGGACAGAAACGAAGTAGAGCTGATGGAGACAAGCGAATACGGCAATACCGATCTGAATTCCATTATTTCCGGAGATAAGGATTTTGCATTTGAGGACAGTGATTCCTTTGCAAAGATGGGATTCTCACAGAAAGAGTTCAATGCGGAAAATGAAGAACTCGTAGATGTGGATGAGGAGCCGGAGGAAGATGAGGATGATTCCGACTTTTTCGACGATGCAGAAGAAAATACTCTTGACGAAGAATAAATAGAAAGGGAGTGTCATAATGCCAGAAACAATGAGTAAAGAAGCCACAGGTCAGTCTATCTCATTTGATGCCATCAAAATTGGATTGGCGTCTCCGGAAAAGATCCGGGAGTGGTCTAGGGGCGAGGTAAAGAAACCGGAAACCATTAACTATAGAACTTTAAAACCGGAAAAAGATGGTCTGTTCTGTGAAAAGATATTTGGACCGAGCAAAGACTGGGAATGTCATTGTGGTAAATATAAGAAAATCCGTTACAAAGGCGTTGTCTGCGACCGATGCGGTGTTGAGATTACAAAAGCAAGCGTTCGTAGAGAGCGTATGGGACACATTGAGCTTGCAGCTCCGGTATCCCATATCTGGTACTTTAAGGGTATCCCATCCCGTATGGGATTAATCCTTGACTTATCCCCGAGAACTCTTGAAAAAGTTCTTTACTTTGCTTCTTATATCGTACTGGATGCGGGCAATACCGCATTACAGTACAAACAGGTACTTTCTGAGAGTGAATATCAGGAAGCAAAAGAGCAGTACGGCAGTTCTTTCCGTGTTGGAATGGGTGCCGAAGCTATTCAGGAATTATTACAGGCGATCGATCTTGAGAAAGATTCCGCTGAGTTAAAGGCAGAGCTTGAGGATGCAACCGGTCAGAAACGAGCAAGAATCATTAAGAGACTGGAAGTTGTAGAAGCTTTCCGTGAGTCTGGAAACAAACCGGAATGGATGATCATGACAGTTATCCCGGTTATCCCACCAGACTTACGTCCTATGGTTCAGCTCGATGGTGGACGTTTTGCAACATCCGATCTGAATGATTTGTACAGACGTATCATCAACCGTAACAACCGTTTAAGAAGACTCTTAGAGTTAGGAGCACCGGATATCATCGTCCGCAACGAAAAACGTATGCTTCAGGAAGCAGTTGATGCCCTGATCGATAATGGTCGTCGTGGCCGTCCTGTTACAGGTCCTGGTAACCGTGCATTAAAATCTCTTTCTGACATGTTAAAAGGTAAATCCGGACGTTTCCGTCAGAACTTGCTTGGAAAACGTGTTGACTACTCCGGACGTTCCGTTATCTGTGTAGAGCCGAAGTTAAAGATTTATCAGTGTGGTCTGCCGAAAGAGATGGCAATCGAGCTGTTCAAACCGTTCGTTATGAAAGAGCTTGTTGCAAACGGTACCGCACACAACATCAAGAGTGCTAAGAAGATGGTCGAGAGACTCCAGACAGAGGTCTGGGATGTTCTCGAAGACGTTATCAAAGAGCATCCGGTTATGTTAAACCGTGCTCCTACACTGCATCGTCTTGGTATTCAGGCATTCGAGCCGATCCTCGTAGAAGGTAAGGCGATCAAGTTACATCCGTTGGTATGTACCGCGTTCAACGCCGACTTCGATGGTGACCAGATGGCTGTGCATCTTCCACTTTCTGTAGAAGCACAGGCAGAGTGCCGTTTTATGTTACTTTCACCGAACAACCTGTTAAAACCGTCTGATGGTGGTCTTGTTGCCGTTCCTTCACAGGATATGGTACTTGGTATCTACTATCTGACACAGGAAAGACCGGGAGCAAAAGGTGAAGGTAAATTCTTCAAGAGTGTAAACGAAGCAATTCTTGCATATGAGAATGGCGTAGTAACGCTTCATTCAAGAATTACTGTCCGCATGACAAAGACTATGCCGGATGGAACAACACTTACCGGAAATGTAGAATCTACACTGGGACGTTTTATTTTCAATGAGATCATCCCACAGGATCTTGGATTTGTAGACAGAAGTATTCCGGGCAACGAATTAAAACTGGAAGTAGATTTCCTTGTTGCAAAGAAACAGAATAAACAGATTCTGGAAAAAGTTATCAATATCCATGGCGCAACAAAGACAGCAGAAGTTCTTGATGCTGTAAAAGCTATGGGTTACAAATACTCCACAAGAGCAGCTATGACCGTATCCATTTCCGATATGACCGTACCGCCTCAGAAGCCGCAGATGATCAAAGATGCACAGGATACTGTTGACCGTATCATGAAACAGTATAAACGTGGTCTTATCACTGAGGAAGAGCGTTACAAAGAGGTTGTTGAGACCTGGAAAGAGACTGATGAGGAACTGACACATGCACTTCTTTCCGGACTTGATAAATACAACAACATCTTCATGATGGCTGACTCCGGAGCCCGTGGTTCCGATAAACAGATCAAACAGCTTGCCGGTATGCGTGGACTTATGGCAGATACAACCGGTCGTACGATCGAGCTGCCGATCAAGTCAAACTTCCGTGAAGGTCTTGATGTACTTGAGTACTTTATGTCCGCACATGGTGCTCGTAAAGGTCTTTCCGATACTGCACTTCGTACGGCTGACTCCGGTTACCTGACCAGACGTCTTGTTGATGTTTCACAGCATATGATCGTTCGTGAGTCCGACTGCTGTGAGGGTACAGGCAGAGAGATCCCTGGAATGTGGGTAACTGCGTTCATGGATGGAAAAGAAGAGATCGAGAGTCTTCAGGAGCGAATTACAGGACGTTTCTCCTGTAACACGATCTGTGACAAAGATGGAAATGTCATTGTAAAAGCAAACCATATGATCACACCGAAACGTGCAGCTGCAGTTATGAGCCAGGGTGTTGATGAAAATGGCGAGCCACTTAAGAAAGTTAAGATCCGTACCGTATTATCCTGCCGTTCCCATATGGGTGTCTGCGCAAAATGTTACGGTGCAAACATGGCTACAGGTCAGGCTGTACAGGTTGGTGAGGCAATCGGTATCATCGCGGCACAGTCTATCGGTGAGCCTGGTACACAGCTTACCATGCGTACGTTCCATACCGGTGGTGTTGCCGGAAACGATATTACTCAGGGTCTTCCTCGTGTCGAGGAGATTTTTGAGGCAAGAAAACCTAAGGGTCTTGCAATCATCACAGAGTTTGGCGGCGTAGCAACCATTAAGGATACTAAGAAGAAACGTGAGATCATTGTTACAAATAATGAGACCGGAGAGTCAAAGGCATATCTGATTCCTTACGGTTCCAGAATCAAGATCATGGATGGCGCAGTGCTTGAGGCCGGTGATGAGCTGACAGAAGGTTCTGTAAATCCACACGATATCTTAAAGATCAAAGGTGTCCGTGCAGTTCAGGATTACATGCTCCGTGAGGTACAGCGTGTATACCGTCTGCAGGGTGTAGAAATCAACGATAAGCATATCGAGGTTATCGTACGTCAGATGTTACAGAAAGTACGTGTTGAGACAAACGGTGATTCAGAGATGCTTCCGGGTGTGTTAGTAGATACACTTGATTTCGAAGATACCAATGAAAAACTGATTGAAGAAGGAAAAGAGCCGGCAGAGGGCAAGCAGGTATTACTTGGTATTACCAAGGCTTCTCTTGCAACAAACTCCTTCTTATCAGCAGCATCCTTCCAGGAGACAACAAAAGTTCTTACAGAAGCTGCAATCAAAGGTAAAGTCGATCCGTTGATCGGTATGAAAGAGAATGTTATCATCGGTAAACTGATCCCTGCCGGAACAGGTATGAAGAGATACCGTAACATTAAACTGGATTCCGATATCAATGAGGATGATGAGCTGATGTTTGATGATTTCGATGATTTTGACGATTATGAGGATGAAATTCCGATGAACGAAGAAAATAAGATCGAAGAAGCTCCGGTAGAAGAATAAATTATTACGAATGAAAAAGAGCTGTTGTACTGGCTGATGAAGATCAGCGGTGCGCAGTTCTTTTTTTTGTGAAGTACAACTGGAAAAATATGAATAAAATATGTATTACCGGGAAATATGTATTAAGAGAATGGAAAGACAGATTATTATAGAAGAAAGTCTGAAAATAGAAAAAAAGCTTGACAGACAGGAGTTACACTTATATAATAATTTAGCATGCATATTTAGGGATGCATATTTAATATAACAGGAGGTGAAAATAATGCCAACATTTAACCAGTTAGTAAGAAAAGGACGTCAGACATCTGTTAAGAAGTCTACTGCACCTGCACTTCAGAAGGGTTACAACTCCCTGCAGAAGAGACCTACAAATACTTCTTCTCCACAGAAGAGAGGTGTATGTACCGCTGTTAAGACAGCAACTCCTAAAAAACCTAACTCAGCTCTTAGAAAGATCGCCAGAGTTCGTCTTTCCAACGGAATCGAGGTAACAAGCTACATTCCAGGTGAGGGACACAACTTACAGGAGCACAGCGTTGTTCTGATCCGTGGTGGTCGTGTTAAGGACTTACCAGGTACAAGATATCACATTATCCGTGGTACACTTGATACAGCAGGAGTCGCTAACAGAAAGCAGGCTCGTTCCAAATACGGCGCTAAGAGACCAAAGGCTTCTAAGTAATTTTAGGTATTGGACCGAAGTTGCTTGATAATTTAGCGAACCATAGTATCACATTTGTTGTATCTGGCATATTTTGCCGGATGGACTATAGGTTGGTGTTGGGATTATTATCACAAACGATAGATTTCCGCACGAACATTATGGCGAAATAGATGGTCTTTGACCGATATTTTACACATTGTGAGTACCGTTGAATTAATCGAAATGAAGTTCACTGAAACAGCCTGCCGATAGCGGTATGCTGTCAGGTAGTAAGGCTGTAAATGGCGGCATTGCCGCACTCAGTAAATGCAGAAAATATTTCTGTATAGTAAATTATGATTAAGGAGGGAAGAACCGTGCCACGTAAAGGACATACTCAGAAAAGAGACGTATTAGCAGATCCGTTATACAACAATAAAGTGGTTACCAAACTTATCAACAACATCATGTTAGATGGTAAGAAAGGTGTTGCTCAGAAAATTGTATACGGAGCTTTCACAAGAGTTGAGGAGAAAACAGAGAAACCAGCTCTTGAGGTATTTGAAGCAGCAATGAATAACGTTATGCCTGTTCTTGAAGTAAAGGCAAGACGTATTGGTGGTGCAACATATCAGGTACCAATCGAAGTAAGACCGGATCGTCGTCAGGCGTTAGCACTTCGCTGGCTGACTACTTACTCTCGTGCCAGAGGTGAGAAGACGATGGAAGAAAGACTTGCGAACGAGATCATGGATGCAGCAAACAATACCGGTGCATCTGTTAAGAAAAAAGAAGATATGCACAAAATGGCAGAGGCAAACAAGGCTTTCGCGCACTACAGATTCTAAAAGCATTCAGAATATCTCCGCAAGGCTGTTGCTTTTAAATATGGAATTTTTGATCGCTGCGTGAGCATTTGCTTTCGCGGCGATAGCATATCGTTAGTAAATTAAGGAGGAAATACCTTGGCTGGAAGAGAATATCCATTAGAGAGAACCAGAAACATTGGTATTATGGCTCACATCGATGCTGGTAAAACAACATTGACAGAGCGTATTCTTTACTATACCGGTGTTAACTATAAGATTGGTGATACTCATGAAGGTACTGCTACCATGGACTGGATGGAGCAGGAGCAGGAAAGAGGTATCACGATTACATCAGCCGCTACAACATGTCACTGGACATTGGAAGAGTTCACAAAACCAAAGGCAGGTGCATTAGAGCATCGTATCAATATCATTGATACCCCAGGTCACGTTGACTTTACAGTAGAGGTAGAGCGTTCACTCCGTGTACTTGACGGCGCTGTCGGCGTCTTCTGTGCAAAGGGTGGTGTTGAGCCTCAGTCAGAGAATGTATGGCGTCAGGCTGATACCTACAATGTACCGCGTATGGCATTCATCAATAAGATG
This sequence comes from Roseburia sp. OF03-24, assembly GCF_003463035.1. Lineage (NCBI taxonomy): Bacteria > Bacillati > Bacillota > Clostridia > Lachnospirales > Lachnospiraceae > Roseburia > Roseburia sp. OF03-24. The sequence continues at coordinate 9,877 of NZ_QSCK01000012.1, forward strand.
GATATCTTAGGTGCAAACTTCTACGGCGCTGTTGACCAGATCCGTACAAGATTAGGAAAAAATGCAATCGTTCTTCAGTTACCGATCGGTAAAGAAGATGATTTCAAAGGTGTTATTGACTTATTCGAGATGAAAGCATACATCTACAACGACGATAAGGGTGATAATATCACTGTTACCGACGATTTAGGTGATATGAAAGATGATGCAGAACTTTATCGTTCTGAATTAATCGAGAAAATCTGCGAGTTAGATGATGACTTAATGATGATGTACCTTGAGGGTGAAGAACCATCCGTAGAGGAAATGAAAAAAGTATTGAGAAAAGCTACATGTGAATGTACAGCTGTACCTGTTTGCTGTGGTTCTGCTTACAGAAACAAAGGTGTTCAGAAACTTCTTGATGCGATTATCGAGTACATGCCGGCTCCAACAGACATCCCTTCAATCAAGGGTGTGGATCTGGATGGAAATGAAGTAGAGAGACATTCATCTGATGATGAGCCGTTCTCCGCTTTAGCATTCAAGATCATGGCTGACCCATTCGTAGGAAAACTTGCTTTCTTCCGTGTATACTCCGGTAGCATGGCAGCAGGTTCTTACGTTCTCAATGCAACAAAAGATAAAAAAGAGCGTGTTGGACGTATCCTTCAGATGCATGCAAACAAGAGACAGGAGCTCGACAGAGTTTACTCTGGTGATATTGCAGCAGCAGTTGGATTTAAGTTCACCACAACAGGTGATACAATCTGTGACGAGCAGCATCCTGTAATCTTAGAGTCCATGGAATTCCCAGAGCCGGTTATCGAGCTTGCTATTGAGCCGAAAACAAAAGCTGGACAGGGTAAGATGGGTGAGGCTCTTGCAAAACTTGCAGAAGAGGATCCTACATTCCGTGCGCATACTGATCAGGAAACAGGTCAGACAATCATCGCTGGTATGGGTGAGCTTCATCTGGAGATCATCGTTGACCGTCTCCTTCGTGAATTCAAGGTAGAGGCAAACGTTGGTGCACCTCAGGTTGCTTACAAAGAGACATTTACAAAACCTGTAGATGTTGAATACAAATATGCAAAACAGTCTGGTGGACGTGGACAGTACGGACACTGTAAAGTTAAATTCGAGCCGATGGACCCGAACGGTGAAGAAACATTCAAGTTCGAGTCTACCGTAGTTGGTGGTGCTATTCCGAAGGAATACATCCCGGCAGTAGGTGAAGGTATCGAAGAAGCAGCTCAGGCTGGTATTCTTGGAGGATTCCCGGTACTTGGCGTACATGCTAATGTATACGATGGATCTTACCATGAAGTCGATTCATCCGAGATGGCATTCCACATTGCCGGATCTATGGCTTTCAAGGAAGCTATGCAGAAGGCAAGTCCGGTATTACTTGAGCCGATCATGAAGGTTGAAGTAACTATGCCAGAGGAATACATGGGTGATGTTATCGGTGATATCAACTCCCGTCGTGGACGTATCGAGGGAATGGATGATATCGGTGGCGGTAAACTTGTAAAAGCTTATGTTCCGCTTGCTGAGATGTTCGGATATTCTACAGATTTACGTTCTAAGACACAGGGACGTGGTAACTACTCTATGTTCTTCGAGAAATATGAGCCAGTACCAAAGAATGTACAGGAAAAGGTATTAGCAGATAAATCTAAATAATCGGTTACCTGCTTTTCCTGAAATTAAAACATTCGGATTTCCTATATTTTATAGGAAATCCGATAGAAATAGCTTGAAAAACCAATGATTATTTTATATAATCAGAGTTAGCCGAGTTATTGAAAATAACAACTATAGCCCATAGGGCATCATTTTAAGGAGGATATTCAAAAATGGCAAAAGCTAAGTTTGAAAGAACAAAACCACATTGTAATATCGGTACCATTGGACACGTTGACCATGGTAAAACAACTTTAACAGCTGCTATCTCTAAAGTATTAGCTGCAAGAGTTGCTGGTAACACAGCTACAGATTTCGATAACATCGATAAAGCTCCAGAAGAGAGAGAGCGTGGTATCACAATTTCTACTGCTCACATCGAGTATGAGACAGAGAAGAGACATTACGCACACGTTGACTGCCCAGGTCATGCCGATTACGTTAAGAACATGATCACTGGTGCTGCTCAGATGGATGGTGCTATCCTTGTTGTAGCTGCTACAGACGGTGTTATGGCTCAGACAAAAGAGCACATCTTATTATCCCGTCAGGTAGGTGTACCTTACATCGTTGTTTTCTTAAACAAATGCGATATGGTAGACGACCCAGAGTTAATCGAGTTAGTAGAGATGGAAGTTACAGAGCAGCTTGAAGAGTACGGCTTCGAAGGATGCCCGATCATCAAAGGTTCTGCTTTAAAAGCTCTTGAAGATCCAAACGGCGAGTGGGGAGACAAGATCATGGAGTTAATGGATACTGTTGATGAGTACATCCCAGATCCACAGCGTGATACAGATAAACCATTCTTAATGCCAGTCGAGGACGTATTCACAATCACAGGTCGTGGTACAGTTGCTACAGGACGTGTTGAGAGAGGTACATTACACTTAAATGATAACCTTGAGATCCTTGGTGTTAAAGAGGACGTTCAGACAACAGTTGTAACTGGTATCGAGATGTTCCGTAAACAGTTAGACGAGGCTCAGGCTGGTGATAACATCGGTGCATTACTTCGTGGTATCAACCGTGATCAGATCGTTCGTGGTCAGGTTCTTGCTAAACCAGGTACAGTTACATGTCATCGTAAATTCACAGCTCAGGTTTACGTATTAACAAAAGATGAGGGTGGTCGTCATACTCCATTCTTCAACAACTATCGTCCACAGTTCTACTTCAGAACAACAGACGTAACTGGTGTATGTAACTTACCAGCTGGTACAGAGATGTGCATGCCAGGTGATAACATCGAGATGACTATCGAGTTAATTCACCCAGTAGCTATGGAGCAGGGTCTTACATTCGCTATCCGTGAGGGTGGACGTACTGTTGGATCAGGTCGTGTTGCTACAGTTATCGAGTAATTTATAATTGCTTAAAATTAAGGGTTCCCAGTGATGGGAGCCCTTTTTTGATATTATTTTGAAACTATAATGCAATTTTAGTGAAAAAATGGTAAACTGTTATTTGTTATTTTAATAATTTGAAAAGAGGCAGAAGATGAACAACAAAACAACCAGAAACAGTTTACTACTATTAGTGACGGCAGCTGTCTGGGGGGCAGCTTTTGTGGCGCAGACAGTTGGTGGACAGGCGATCGGAGCGTATTCATTTAATTGTATCCGCAGCATTATCGGTGCATTGGTGTTGATTCCGGTTATGAAGTTTTTGGACAAAAAAAATTTATCACCGAAAAGACCAAAGACAAAGGAAGATTACAAACTTTTGATAAAAGGCGGAATCTGCTGTGGAGTGGCACTCTGCATTTCTACGAATTTACAGCAGGTTGGAATCCTGATGGGAGCCAGTGCTGGAAAAGCAGGTTTCCTGACAGCAGTTTATATTTTGCTCGTGCCGATCTTAGGTTTATTTTTACATAAAAAATGTGGTATGAATATATGGTTTGCAGTTGCGCTTGCACTGGTGGGACTGTATTTTTTGTGTATGCAGGATAAGAATGGATTTCACCCGGCAGATTTGTTACTTCTTTGCTGTGCGTTTGGGTTTTCTATTCAGATTTTATTTGTCGATTATTTTTCACCGAAGGTGGATGGGGTACGTCTTTCCATGATCCAATTTCTTGTAACCGGGGTGCTGACTTCAGTTCCAATGTTTGTGGTTGATATGCAGCATTCAATCCCAGGGATTGAGGTGTGGGCGCAAGCTTTTTTATCATGGTCGGCATGGGTTCCGATTTTATATGCAGGAATTATGTCCTGTGGGGTTGGATATACATTGCAGATCATTGGTCAGAATGGGCTGAATCCAACAGTGGCATCTCTTATCATGAGTCTGGAAGCCGTGTTTTCAGCCGTGTTTGGATGGCTGATTTTGAATCAGAAACTTAGTACGAAAGAGATATTTGGCTGTTGTCTGATTTTTGCAGCAATTATTCTGGCGCAGCTTCCGGTGAAAGGGAAAAATAGGAGAAAAATGAAAAAAACAAAATATTCTGGTAAACAGAATTTAGCATTAATATTATTGTTTGCCGTATTTCTAGGGTTATTTGCAGATCCATGTGCGATCAATGCAAAGGCGGATCAAAAGAAAAAAGACTATGGTGTATTTTTAAGTATTGATTCGTCTAAGATGCAGAAATTATACGCATACAAACTTGTGGTCATTGATGCACAGTATTTTTCGGCAAAAGAGATACGCGCCCTGCATAAGAAAGGTGTAAAAGTTTATACCTACTTAAATGTCGGGTCCATTGAAAAATTTCGTGATTATTATAAAAAATATGAACATCTTACGATTGGGAGTTATGAGAACTGGGAAGAGGAAAAATGGGTAGATGTTTCCAATAAGAATTGGCAGAAGTTTATCGGAAATTTGTCAAAGAAGCTGTTGAAAAAAGGCGTGGATGGTTTCTTTATTGATAATTGTGACGTTTATGATTACGCAAAGACAAAGCAGAATTTTACAGGGCTTGCAAAGATACTGAAAAATGTTAAGCGCTTTGGAAAAGATGTCGTAATCAATGGTGGGGATGTTTTTGTCACGAAATACAGAAAAACATATGGTTCAGCAAAAGACATTATGACTGCAGTTAATCAGGAATGTGTGTGGAGCAGTATTCAATTTAAAACAGGTTCGTTTGGAAAACAGACCAAAGCAGCGCGCGGATATTTTACTGATTATGTTAAGAAATGTAAAAAGGATGGAATGAAAGTTTATCTGCTGGAATATACAAAAGATAAAAAGCTGATCAGACAGATCAAAGGGTATTGCAGAAAAAATAAATTTCATTATTATATCTCAGATTCGATCGAACTTGATTAGTGCATTTTGCAGCGTGTAAACGATGGATAGAGTCTGGTAAACAAGGCTTCGGTTGAAATTCGGTGCCTTTTTGCTATCTTTTGGGTAAAAAGGCTATGGATGTCAGACATGACAGGAAAGGAAAACTATGGAAGCAAAAGAATTAGGAGCATTTATCGCACAGATACGCAAGGAAAAACAAATGACACAGGCACAGCTAGCAGCCTGCCTGAAAGTCACAGACAAAGCTGTCAGCCGTTGGGAGAGGGGAATGGGATTTCCGGATATCCAGACACTAGAACCTTTGGCAGTGGCACTGGGCATTACTTTGACAGAGCTGATGAAATGTCAGAAGATGCAGCAGGAGGTAAGTGTGCAGGATACTGATGCGGTGATCGAGGCGGGCATTAATATCGCAAAATATCAGCAGAAGATGCAGAGAAAAAAGATGATGCAGGGTTTTGGACTGATTGTAGCAGGTGCATTTGTAATTTTTAATGCAGTATATCTGCATGCCAGCGTAACATTCAGTGCGATATTGCCGAATAGCGCAGATGGACCGACTGCAGTATTTTATGCGGGAAAACTTGGTGATGTAAAACCATACATCTGGGGAATGGTCGGTGTAGCTGCGATCGCAGGAGGAATCATCCGAATCATCCGTGGACGGAGATAGAACAGCAGTTACTGCAATTGACAGTGCAGAACAAAATCCTTACAATAAAAAGGTAACATTTATTGATTGTAAGGGGAGGAGTTTTGGAATGGAACAAAAAGAGATGGCAAAAAAGAGGTTAATTATTTATGTGCTTATTGCCTATGGTCTGACCTATCTCATGGGAATTCTGATGTGGTATGGCAGTACAAAAGGATATGATCTTACGGCATTTCCAACGGCGCAGATGATGTATCCGGCCACAGGCGTGATCATTGGACTTTTTCTGGCACACAAAGGAGAAAAGATTCTGCCGACAGGTTTTTTTATTTCGGTTCTGGCAACAACTGGAGTCCTGATTGTACTTGCGCTTTTATCCGTATTTTCTCCGGTGGAGGATCTGAATATTGCAGGAATGACGATGTCCGTTTATAATCTGATCTCACAGTATGTACTTATCATTGGGAGTATCGTGGCATTCATTTTTCTTGCGGTTGCAGGAAATGAAAAGAGGGCAGCTGCGGGACTGACCAGACAAAACTGGAAAAGTGCTGTGTTTATTGTACTTTTATTTGTGGGTATTTATATTGTAAGAACTGTTGTGTCGATGGCAGGACAGGGCGTGTCTGACGGCAATGGAATGCAGTATGTAAAAGAATGGGCGGCAATGTTTAAAGATCCTGTGATGTGGCTGAATATCGTTGCACTTCCGATCAATTATTTTTTTGTATTTATTGCATTTTTCGGAGAAGAATATGGCTGGAGATATTATCTGCAGCCCATTTTACAGAAAAAGTTCGGTCTTCGTGCAGGTGTGATCGTGCTTGGTGTGGTATGGGGACTGTGGCATATTCCGGATGATCTGTTTTATTATACACAGACATCGGGAATCCAGATGATTTTTGCACAGCAGATCACCTGTATTGCACTTGGAATCTTTTTTGCATATGCTTATATGAAAACAAAAAATATCTGGGTGCCGGTCTGCCTGCATTATCTGAATAACAACCTGATACCGATCATTTCAGGTACATTTTCCGCAGATGTTCTGGAAAATCAGACTGTAAGCTGGAAAGAACTTCCGGCTGCGCTGGTGCTAAATGGATTGTGCTTTGGATTTTTTCTGCTTGCAGATGTGTTCAAAAAGAAAGAAGTTCAAAAAGAGGATTAATTTGAAGAAAAATTAACTGTAAAAAGCATATGGTGTCATATGAAAAAGCGCATGTACAGTAAAAAAGATTGTCAGAAAGATGATTTTACTGCATATGCGCTTTTGGTTCATGACAATAGAAAGCCTGCAGAACGTGAATTCTATTTTAAAACATGATTTTTGATTTATTTTTTAACAGTCTGGCACCATTTACGATCAGAAGAATCCCGGCGGTGATTCCACCCGCAAGGACACAGATACCAACTGCCAGTGTACAAGCCCCGGTAGAACCCATTGTCTTATAAATTTTTTCGTCCATCTTATATGCCCCCTTTGTTTGGATTTCTCATATTCTTAATGTATATTATTCTATCATTATTCTCATGAATATACAAACCCAGATTAAAAAATATCTGATAAAAATTACAGTTCATCGGGTGTCCAGTCACCGAGAACCAGTTTTCTTGCAAAGTGTCTGGCCTGTTGTTCATCCAGATTTTGAACAAAATCAGCCTGGTCAGAAAGTGGACGGCAGTCAGAGGTTGCGGGGTAACTTGCGTATTCGGCATAACATACCGTTTCATGTGTATTTTTGCGGTTCCAGTCATGAAAACCGGCAGGATGGATATGCGCGCCAAGTTCACAGGAAATCAGGATCGTTTTTGCATAGTCGCGCCATGGTCTGCCAAGATAGACAGATCCGGCAGGGCAGTCTTTGGAGATGAACCGGCAGTCGGAAAAAACGTAGCCGTATGCCTGACCTTTTGGTGTGGAGGCGGCAGTTACATAGCCCTGGATAAGAGGAAATGCAGATGTATCGGAAAGCGCATCGGACAGGGCTGATGTTTTTGTGCGCAGCAGGGATTCTATGGTGCAATGTTCAAAATATGCTGTGGCACTGCCAAAAATAAAGTCAATATCGCCGCAGATATAGCAGTTTTTATAATAATGTCTGCCGTTGATACGCGGGGCAAACTGTTTTGGACCGATGAATCCTCCGGGCTGTCGTTCTGTTTCAGGAAGCGGTCCGGTAAAAAGTGTGTCCTGATGTCCGAGAAGGCGGCAGGAATCGATCGTAAGGCGGTCACCGTCAGCATAGAGAGCGATCGCCTGTCCATGTGTGGCAGAATCTCCCGAAGCGTTTTCAACGGTGAGATTTTGAAGCGTTACATCATGTGTATCTATAAACAGTGTATATGTGCGGAAGGTACCACGCTTACTTCCATCGGGCATCAGATCCAGGGCATAATCATCATAGGTGATGACAGTATCGGAATTGTTTTTACCCATACCACGCAGTGTAACATAGGGTTTATCTATAGTCAGTTTTTCATGATAAATGCCCGGTTCGATTTCAATGACAGTTGGTGTCTGATCAGCGGCAGGAATATGTGCTATTGCAGCACTGATAGTGGAAAAATGATCCGGATTGCTGGAAACATGGAGTATTTTTTGCATGGGAAAATCCTTTCTTTGTTTCTTAATATTTTCTGAGGATAGTATAACACAGATATTGTCTGGTTGAAATTGGGAAAGAGGATGTTTATAATAGAATATAAAATAGGAAAAAGGTACAGTATTGAAAGGTGTGGAGATTATTATGGAACTAAGTTATAAGGAAATCAGGGCACAGATCTGTGATGTATGCCATAAGATGTGGCAGCTGGGATGGGTTGCGTCAAATGATGGAAATGTGTCGGTAAAACTTTCGGATGGTACATTTTTGGCAACACCGACAGGCGTGTCAAAAAGTATGGTAACCCCGGAAATGATCGTGCATATAGATAAAACAGGGGAGATTATTGAAACCATGGACGGTTATCGTCCGTCGTCTGAAATGAGGATGCATTTCAGATGCTATGAGGAACGTGAGGATGTCGGCGCAGTTTTGCATGCACATCCTCCGGTTGCGACAGGGTTTGCCGTGGCAGATATCCCTCTTGATGAATATTCCATGATTGAGACTGTGCTCGCACTTGGTTCGGTGCCAGTTGCGCCTTATGCGACACCTTCCACGGATGAAGTGCCGGATGCCATTACTCCGTATCTGCCAGAGCATGATGCGATCCTGCTGAAAAATCACGGAGCTGTGACGGTAGGTGCTGATGTCTATACGGCATACTATAGGATGGAAACATTAGAGCAGTTTGCAAAGATCACGCTGACGGCACATCTGCTTGGTGGTGCAGAAGAGATCGACCGGGAAAATATCGACAGACTTGTGGACCTTAGAAATAATTATTATAAAATGAGTGGAAAACATCCGGGGTATAAGAAATATAGCAGGCATTTTGCTCCGCAAAACAAGGAGGAAAATACTCCAAAAACAAGGAGGAAAATACTACCAAAAAGAAAGGAGGATTAAAATGAGTACAGGCAGACATAAACAGGAACGCGGCGTTGGGCTGCAGCCATTGGATGAGATCAATGGATATCAGGTACGTCCGGGTTTTTATAACAGGGATGGTGCGACAGCAACCACAAGAGGTGTCAGCTTTACGATCCATTCCTTTGGTGCGACAGCATGTTATCTTCTGTTGTTCCGGCCGCAGGAAAAAGAGCCATATGTGACCCTAAAATATCCGGAGGCTTATCATATTGGAAACACATATTCCATGTTCGTTTTTGGATTGAAAATCGAAGAGTTTGAATATGCATTTCAGTTGGACGGACCTTATGATGAGAAGAAGGGATTATTATTTAAGAAAGAAAATGTTCTGCTTGATCCGTATGCGAGAGCAGTAACGGGACAGAGAAACTGGGGAGAGCGCCCGGAAGGCGGTGCAGACTTTGTTTATCATGCCAGAGTTGTGGAAAATAACTTTGACTGGGGAGATATCCGCCCGACGGAGCATCCGTTTGAAGATCTTGTCATCTACGAGATGCATGTAAGGGGATTTACAAAAGATGCATCGTCCGGTGTGACACCTGGAGCAGAAGGCACCTATGAGGGACTGCGGCAGAAAATCCCATATTTAAAAGATCTTGGGGTAAATGCAGTTGAACTGATGCCGATTTTTGAATTTGACGAGATGGAAAGCACCAGAGTAGTGGATGGAGAACGTCTGTATAATTACTGGGGGTACAATACTGTCTGCTTTTTTGCTCCGAATACCAGTTATACATCAGTTGTAGAGCATAATCATGAAGGTGATGAGTTAAAAGAACTGATCTATGAGTTAAAGGAAAACGGTATTGAGGTCATTTTGGATGTTGTGTTTAACCATACAGCGGAGGGAAATGAACAGGGACCGTGTTTTTCTTTTAAAGGAATTGATAATAATACTTATTATATTCTGACACCGGATGGCTACTATTATAATTTCAGCGGCTGCGGTAATGTCATGAACTGTAATCATCCGGCAGTAAGACGTTTTATCATTGACTGTCTGCGCTACTGGGTAACGGAGTATCGTGTGGATGGTTTCCGTTTTGATCTTGCATCTATTCTGACGCGTGATGAAAAAGGAGCACCGATGGCGGATCCACCATTACTCCAGGCTATCGCATGTGATGCGATCCTTGGAAAGGTTAAACTGATCGCAGAGGCATGGGATGCAGGCGGACTTTATCAGGTTGGAAGTTTTCCGTCATGGAACCGTTGGGCAGAATGGAATGGAAGATACCGTGATGATATAAGACAGTTTTTAAAAGGCACGGATGGAATGGCAGGAACAGCGATCACACGTATCACAGGCTCGAAAGACCTTTACCCGAAGCACCGTGGTGACAGTGCATCTGTCAATTTCATCACCTGTCATGATGGATTTACATTGTACGATCTATATGCCTATAATACAAAGCACAATGAAAAAAATGGCTGGAATAATTCTGACGGAGATAACAACGGAAATAGCTGGAACTGTGGAGCAGAGGGTGAGACGGATGATCCGCAGATCGAAGGCCTGCGCCTTAGAATGGTCAAAAATGCATTTGCGACACTGATGTGCAGCAGGGGACCTGCCATGTTTTATGCTGGAGACGAATTTTGTAACACACAGTTTGGCAATAATAACGCTTATTGTCAGGATAATATCATATCCTGGCTTGACTGGAGCAGGTTGGAAAAATATCGGGAGATCCATGATTTCTTCCGTTATATGATCGCTTTTCGTAAAAAATATCCGGTTCTGCGCCGCTCGACAAAAAAAGCGCTTTGCGGACTCCCAGAGATCAGCATTCACAATGGTTTTCCATGGAATGGAGGAACTGATTTTACCAGCAAACTGATTGGTATTATGTATGCCGGCAGGGATGATGCAGATACCAGAGATGATATTATTTTCTATGGAATGAATGCGTACTGGGAAACGCTTGTCATGCAGCTTCCGGAATTACCGAATAATCTGCAGTGGAAAATCTGTGTCAATACGAATGTAGAGTATGAGGACGGAAAAGATGTAGAATCACAGACGGAATTTTATTATAAAAAATCGTTAAAAATTCCGCCGAGAAGTGTGGTTATTTTAGTGGCAGAATAGATATATAACAAAATCAGCCAGTGACATGCGATCGTGCATGAAACTGGCTGATTTTGCAGAAACATCTATAGCCAGCCGCCATCAAGTGTGATGATCTGTCCAGTCAGATAGTCATTTCCACTAGCAAGCTGCACGGCAAGATGTGCAACTTCTTCCGGTGTTCCAAATCTTCCGGCAGGAATCTCATCGGCAAGTTCTTTACGTTCTTCTTCAGAAAAGCAGGCATTCATCTGTGTATCGATCACACCACATGCGATCGCATTGACCTGGATATTACTCGGAGCAAGTTCCTTTGCAAGTGCTTTTGTAAAAGAATTGATTCCGCCTTTGCATGCGGAGTATGCAACCTCGCAGGAGGCGCCGGCGATGCCCCAGACGGAAGAAATATTGATGATCTTACCTTTTTTTTCATGCACCATATGCGGGATGGCGAGCCGGCTGGTAGAAAAAACAGAGGTAAGATTTGTGGAAACGATATGATTCCAGTCATCAATTGACATATCTGTCAGCAGACCGATATAGGAAATTCCAGCGTTATTGATCAGGATATCTATGCCACCAAAATGCTCTGTGATCTGGGTAAATAATTGCTCGACATATTCAAAGGAGGAAATATCGCCGATACTGGCGTGTACCTCGGTATGATAAGTATCTTCCAGTTCTGTTTTTAAATTCATAAGTTCCTGTGTGGATTTCGAACAGGTAATGATCAGGCGGTCGCCTTCTGCTGCAAATGCAGTTGCAATCGCGCGTCCGATCCCGCGGGAAGCTCCGGTGACTAATACAGTTCTATTCATAAAAATCTCCATTTCTTAATAATTTGTTGTTTTAGTATATTGTGTGTAAAATCAGCACATGATCCAATTCGTTGTCCGTCAATCATGCAAGCATGTTGACTCTCTTGCACTCATTGTATCATGAAAAAAATCAGAAGACAATTTTTGAAAAATGATGAAATTTAAATAAAAAAGTAAAAATTAGGTATGGACATTTTCAGAAAGATGTGATAATATAATCAAGCACGATTCAAGACAACTTGATTACGGCGCGTGGCTCAGCTTGGTAGAGCGCTGCGTTCGGGACGCAGAGGTCGCAGGTTCGAATCCTGTCGCGCCGACTATATGAAACCTTTGAGAATAAAGGGAGAATGAAAAAGGACTTTCCAAGATGGAAAGTTCTTTTTTTGTGGTCTGACTAACAATGCTATTAAAAATGATTCCCTATTTTCTGAATATGTGATATAATACAAAAATGTAACCGTTTACATTGCAAAAAAAGAAGGGGGAATTTCACAAATGAAGAAAAAAACAAGTCTTAGTGTAAAGCTGATCGCAGCTTTTATGGTTGCGATCCTTGGAAGTGTTTTGATCTGTGCACTTCTTACACACAGTAAGGTAAAAAGCGTGTTAAACAGTAACATGCAGCTTACGAGCGAGCAGACATTAAGCAGTGCAATGACGAGTCTGCAGACATATGAGAAAACGATCAGTCTGCCGGTCGATCTTCTGACTAGAAAAGACAGTATCAAACAGCTTTTGATCGAGCCGGAAAACTATGATAAATATATCGACAATGTAAATGACGAACTGGTTGCAGCCTGTAAAGTCGTGAATGGATCTGTGCGTGCATATTATGCTTTAAATGATGGCAGAACGATCACCGGATGGGTAAAATATGAAGCTGACGGTTCAAAGACAGCGATGAATACAGTAGAAAATAAGGATCTTTCCGGAAAAGAATGGTACACTGCATGTCAGGGAAGAAAGGCAAAAGTAAATTCTATTTTCAGTTATATTACAGCACCTTATACAGATGAGGAGACCGGAGAACAGATTATCACAGTCTGTCAGGAAGTAAAATACAAAGATGTTGTCCAGGGTGTTGTTGCCATGGATATCGAGGCATCTGCACTGGCAGATTATGTGGAAAACATCAGGCTTTTAAATACAGGATTTGTCATGCTGGTAGATGAACAGGGAAATATCATGGTTGACAGCGAAAGCAATACTTTTGCAGATGGTACAGTTGCAGACCTTGAATTTTTCGCTCCTTTGACAGAAGAATTAGATAATCTTGAAGAACAGAAAGCACAGTTGGAGGAAAGTGAAGATCCTGCAGCAGATGATATTGTATTACAGGCATCCTATAATATGCGTGCCGAAGGAAGGAACTGCGCGATCACAGCGATGACAGACCGCGTGACCGGATGGAGAATGATAGGATGCATCAATGATCAGGAAAATCAGAAAAATCTCATCAATATTAATATTGGAACACTTGCAGCGGGAATGATCGGACTGGTATTTGGCTGTGTGATCGCAGTTGTGACAGCATTCAGTTTTAACCGTGAGATCAAAAAACTTCAGAATGCGACACATCGTGTTGCAGGCGGTGATTTCTCCGAAAAGATCAAAGTTACCAGAAGCGATGAATTTGGTGTACTTGAGACAAACTTTAACGGTATGATGGATGATGTGTCCGGACTGATTCATGCAGTTGAGGATAAGTCGAATCATATTCTTGAAGTTGCAGGTGGTATCTCTGAGGTCGCAGGCAATACGAAAACGACGATCGAACAGGTAACACAGGCAATTGACAGTGTTGCGCAGGGGGCAGTAAAACAGGCAGAAAGTACACAGGAAGCCAATACCCAGGTGGAGCATTTGAAGAATAGCTTAGATGAGACCAAAGAATATGTTTCCGGCATGAATGGCATGACGGAGAAGGCAAATGAGGTCAGCACCGAGGGAATTGAAAGCGTAAAAGACCTGATTGAAAAATCCGGAAAAACAGCCGAAAAATCCAAAGTTTCGTTAGAGGTCATGAACGAGATGGTCGAGAGTATTGATAAAATTTTCTATATATCAGATACGATCGCAGATATCACTTCCCAGACGAATCTGTTATCATTAAATGCAAGTATTGAGGCAGCAAGAGCCGGAGAGATGGGAAAAGGTTTTGCAGTTGTTGCAGATGAGATCCGTAAACTGGCAGATGAGTCGAAAGAGTCAACGGATGAGATCAAAAAGATCATCACGGAGATCACAGAGAAATCAAAACTGGTTGAGGCAACCATGCAGGAGAATGAGGTACTGCAGAGTGAGCAGCAGGAAGCAATCAACCGTACGGAAGAGATCTTTGGTGAGATTATGAAACAGATCGAAATGTTAGGATCTGGCATGGAACGAATCAATACATTAAATGAAAATATGTCTGCCAATAAAGATCTTGTTGTGGATAAGATGGGAACGATCGCATCGGTATCCGAGCAGTCAGCAGCGGCAACCGAAGAGGTTAATGCTTCCACGGAGCAGGTTAATGTTACAATGGCAGAGATCAGTGAACATACCGGCACACTACAGGCAATTGCCAAAGATCTGATGGAGACGATTAATCGATTCAAACTCTCTTAAGTCATGTAAAATGACTTGCAAAACACATTCCATACAGGTATAATTCATGACAATGGGGTTGCATCAAAGCGTGCAATCTATTGCATTTGAGAATTGAAAAACAAACCGGATGGGATGAAACAGGAGGAAGAGATGGGAAGAGACGTTATTATTGCGTGTGATTTTAACAGCAAAGAAGAAGTGATCAGTTTTCTTGGAAAATTTAAAGAGGAAAAACCTTTTGTAAAGATTGGTATGGAGTTATTTTACGCAGAGGGACCGGAGATTGTCCGTACGATCAAACAGATGGGGCACAAGATTTTTCTTGACCTGAAATTACATGATATTCCAAATACCGTAAAAAAAGCAATGTCTGTATTATCGGGACTGGATGTAGACATGTGTAATGTACATGCGGCAGGCACTAAAGCGATGATGCAGGCTGCTATCGAGGGACTTACGAGAGAGGATGGAACGAGACCACTTCTGATCGCAGTCACACAGCTTACTTCCACCAGTGAAGAGGTAATGCAGCAGGAACTGTGGATCGAAAAACCGATCGACCAGACGGTTATGCATTATGCAAAAAATACAATGGAAGCAGGATTAGACGGTGTGGTATGTTCTCCATTGGAAGCCGGAAAAGTACATGAAGTATGTGGAGACAAATTCCTTACCATCACACCGGGAGTACGTTTTGCGGACGGCGATGTCGGTGATCAGAAGCGTGTGACAACGCCGGCGAAAGCAAAAGAGCTTGGATCTGACTATATCGTAGTCGGAAGACCGATCACACAGGCAGATGATCCGGTAGCTGCATACCGCAGATGTGTAGAAGAATTTGTAGGCTAGATGAAAAACAGGAAAAAGAGAAAGATGAACGGTCTTTCTCTTTTTTCGGTTAAAAGAGAGGATTGGAACAGATAGGGGATTTCATGGAAAGAAAAGGACTCAGTGGAAGTGCATTAAAGATGATCGCGATCGCCACAATGCTTATTGACCATATTGCAGCGACTGTGATCATTCGTGTATTAAAATTCGGAGGCTATAATGACAGCCTGTATCAGTTATACCGTGTGATGCGGAATATCGGAAGAATTGCGTTCCCGATTTTCTGCTTCCTTCTGGTGGAAGGATTTATGCACACGAGAGACCGGGAAAAATATGCGCTGCGTCTAGGGTGTTTTGCTGCAATATCCGAAATACCGTTTGATCTTGCATTTAACGGAAAAATTTTAGAAGTCGGATATCAGAATGTGTTTTTTACATTGCTGCTTGGTCTGCTTACCATGATGGCATATGATTCTGTGATGAAACAGAGCCGTTTTAGCGTCTGGAAAAGGACAGGACTTTCCACACTTGCAATCCTCGTCGGGATGTTCGCAGCAGAGTTTTTATCGACGGATTATGGTGCGCTTGGAGTGCTTTGTATCATGGTGTTTTATCTGTTTCGAAGAAGCAGGATGCAGCAGGTCGTATTTGGATGTCTGGCGTTTGTCTGGTGGGAATGGGCGGCAGTATTTGCATTTATTCCAATCTATTTCTATAATGGAAAACGTGGTTTTGGCATGAAATATTTCTTTTACGCATTTTATCCGGTACATCTGCTGATCTTGTATTTTATCGTATATAAAATGGGATATGGTGCTGTATCTGCAATCTGAAAATTTTAATATAAGGATTCATAGAAAAGGACTTTAGAAAACGGAGGGGATGTTTTCTAAAGTCCTCTTTATATGTAAACCTGCCGGAATATCTGGCAGGATTGTTTTTTGACGGAACTGACAGAACCCCAACCCCCGAGTCGAAACTCAACAGCTCCTTTTGATGTTATTAATGATACGGGATAATTGTGACCATTTCTTGACTGGAAAATGAAGGAAATCTTAAAAACAGATAAGAAAATTATAAAGTCACATATGCGGGAGGGCAGAAATAGGGTATAATGTGCATAAGCAATGAGCAGTGCCAAACATGGAAATGACAAAAAAGACTGCTTGCAGGCGCTTTTTTGTTATTTTTATGTTTGATAGGGCGAATGCCCGTCAGTCCGGAAAATCTCTGATTTTTCGGACGTGCACTGCAGTTTGAAGTATTTATGATATAATAAGACTGCCGAGCGAAGCGAGTGTAGATCACGATCATGTGCTGCTTTTGCGCATGATATAATGTGCATAGAAGTAAACAGTATGGAGCAGAAAGATTTATGAAAAAGTATCTTGATAATGTGCGGCGTATAGCGCCGTTAATTCATAATATAACAAACTATGTGACGGCAAATGATGTCGCAAATGTTCTTTTGGCATGCGGAGCAAGTCCTATCATGGCAGACGAGGAAGCAGAGGCAGAGGAGATTACGGCACAATGCATGGGACTTAATTTAAACCTTGGAACGCCAAATCAAAAGAAAATTCAGACTATGTTAAAAGCGGGGAAGATGGCAAATAAACGGAAGCATGTGGTGGTGTTAGACCCGGTTGGAGTGGGGGCAGGCAGTTTTCGCAGACAGGCAGCAGAAGAACTGTTAAAAGAAATACATTTTGATGCGGTCCGTGGAAATATTTCTGAGATCAGAGTGCTGGCATCATTATGTGAATCAGAAGAAAATAGCGGAAAAGGCGTGGATGCAGACAATACAGACAGAGTGACAGAAGAAAATTTAGCACAGAATATCGCAGCGGCAAAGATGCTGTCACAACAGTTGAAAACGATCATTGTGATTACCGGAGCTATTGACCTTGTAACGGATGGCAGTAAATGTTATGTGATAAAAAACGGCAATCCACAGATGAGCCGGATCACCGGAGCCGGGTGCCAGCTTTCTGGTATTTTAACAGCTTTCCTTGCAGCAAATCCAGAGGATAAGTTACAGGCGGCAGCGGCAGCAGTGTGTATGATGGGATATGCAGGGGAGCTTGCGGCGGAAAAAAGCGGGCAGTCAGGCAGTGGGACTTACCGTGTGAGCCTGATGGATGCAGTGTCATGTATGGATGGAGATATGTTAGAGAGAGGAGCATGTTATGAGATTCGATAAAAAGCAGTTATTATTATATGGGGTAACGGATCGAACCTGGTTAAATGGCCAGACCTTGTATGAGCAGGTCAGACAGGCATTGGAGGGTGGAGTTTCTTTTTTACAGCTTCGTGAGAAAAATATTTCAGAACAGGCATTCTTAGAGGAAGCAAGAGAAATACAAAAACTGTGCAGGGAGTATCAGGTTCCATTTATCATCAATGATAATGTAGATCTTGCATTAGAGATCGATGCGGACGGCGTGCATGTTGGTCAGGATGATATGGAAGCCGGGGAAGTACGCAGGCGGCTTGGCGCAGATAAGATCATCGGTGTTTCGGCACACTCGGTGGAAGAAGCACTGCGCGCTGAAAAATGCGGGGCAACTTACCTTGGTTCCGGGGCAGTGTTTGGAAGCGGAACCAAGAAAGATGTCGGAACATTAGACCATGAAGTGCTAAAAGAAATCTGTGCAGCAGTGCAGATCCCGGTAGTTGCGATCGGAGGGATCAGCCGGGATAATATTTTACAGTTAAAGGGCACGGGGATTGACGGAGTGGCTGTGATCAGCGCTATTTTTGCACAGAAAGATATCCGTGCGGCATCAAAGAAATTGAGGGGGCTGTCGGAAGAAATATGCAGATAAGGAACATACAGGGGGCAATCTTTGATATGGATGGAACACTGCTTGATTCCATGCCGGTATGGGAACATGCGAGTGAGCGCTATCTGCAGAACAAAGGAATCAAGGTAAGGGAAAGACTTTCGGATATCTTATTTTCCATGAGCATGCAAAAGGGCGCAGAATATGTGAAAGAAAATTATCATCTCGCAGAGTCAGTTGATGAGATTGTGGCGGGCGTGAATAACATTGTCTATACTGCATATGAAAAAGAGGTGCAGCCCAAAGAAGGTGTAAGAGAGCTGTTAGACACTTTGCAGGTAAATGGGATAAAGATGGCGGTGGCAACTTCGACTGACCGTCCTATGGTGGAAGCAGCATTGAAACGTACCGGACTGTTTTCCTATTTTGAACAGATATTCACATGTACGGAAGTTGGCAAGGGAAAAGTGGCTCCGGATATATATTATGCAGCGGCTGATATTCTTGGGACAGAGCCGAAAAATACGCTGGTGTTTGAGGATGCACTGTATGCGATCGGGACGGCAAAGAAAGCAGGATTTGTGACAGTCGGGGTTTATGATGATGCGAGCAGAAAAGAGCAGGGAAAGATAAAGGAGCAGGCAGATATTTATCTGGAAGGATTTGTGAGTGCTGTGGAAAGTCTGCAACGGTAACATAAAAAGTCTCATTTACATGGAATTTACAAATTTTACGTGGCGTCGTATAAAAAACTG
Source organism: Roseburia sp. OF03-24 (assembly GCF_003463035.1). Lineage (NCBI taxonomy): Bacteria > Bacillati > Bacillota > Clostridia > Lachnospirales > Lachnospiraceae > Roseburia > Roseburia sp. OF03-24. The sequence continues at coordinate 28,853 of NZ_QSCK01000012.1, forward strand.
TGCTATGATAGATAATATTGAGGTACAGTGTGAAAATAAGATTTTCACATGCAGGAATGAGGATTATTATGATTCGCAGAGCAGAGTTAAAAGACATTCCGGCATTGATGGATATTTATAACGATGCCATTTTACATACAACAGCAACATTTGATACGGAAGTCAAGGATTATGAGGATCGTCTGGCATGGTTCCATGCGCACACGGGACAATATGTGATCTTTGTATATGAAGAGGCAGGAACAGTCGCGGGTTATGCCTCTCTTTCGCGTTACAGGGAAAGGAAGGCTTTTGACCCTGCAGTTGAGATCTCTATCTATATTCATGCGGGTTATCGAGGGCGTTGCATTGGCTGCAGTCTTATGGAGAAAACATTGCAATATGCAAAAGAATGTCCGCAGATCGGAACGGTTATTTCACTGATCACAAGTGAAAATGAAGTCAGTATCCATCTGCATGAACGTTTTGGTTTTTCTTACTGTGGTCAGATCAGACAGGCAGGCGTTAAGTTTGGGAAAAAACTGGGCTTAAACGCATATCAGATCATTTATGACAGAGAAATTGAATAGAAAGCTTCCCGGAAAGATGTAGTGTGCAAAAATCTGGCATAATACATGGCAGTATCCCGGGAAATTGAGGAAAATGCCATGATAAGATATTTTAAGACAGATAACCAGAGGATTCATGAGGAGGAAAAAATCGGTGATGGCGTATGGGTGCAGATGCTCCAGCCGACGCATCAGGAATGTGCCGAGATCGCAGAAGTATTGAATGTAGATATTGAGGACATCCAGGCCGCACTCGATGAAGAGGAGAGTTCCCGTATCGAACTTCAGGATGGTTATACACTGATCTTAGTCGATATCCCAACCGTTGAGATACGTCATGAAAAACAGAGTTATACGACAATCCCGTTAGGTATCATTTTAACACAGGATGTGATCGTGACGGTCTGTACGGATGATACACCGGTGCTGCAGAATTTTGTAAACAACCGTGTGAAAGAGTTCAGCACAAAGAAAAAACTGCGTTTTGTATATCAGATATTATTCCGTACGGCGACAAATTACCAGATGAATCTGCGCGTGATTGATAAGAAAAGAACAGAGATTGAGGAACGGATCGGAAAAAATACAGAAGATATCGATCTGATCGATCTTCATGAATTAGAGTCTACATTGGTCTACTTTGCAACGTCCCTGCGTGCCAACGGCGTTGTCTTAGACCGGTTGACCAGATATAAACGATTAGAGCAGTACCCGGAGGATAAGGAACTGTTAGGAGATGTGATCGTCGAAAACCGGCAGGCAATCGAGATGACATCGATTTACCGTGATATCATCAATGGTACCAGGGAACTGATGTCATCCGTGATCGACAACCGATTGAACAACGTTATGAAATATCTGACATCCATCACGATCGTTATGGCGATTCCGACCGTTATATCCGGTATTTACGGAATGAACGTCAATGAAAAATGGATGCCGTTTGCAAATACACCGCATGGATTTTTGATCATCTGTGTTCTGACACTGCTGATCTGTTTAGTCACAATGCTGGTGCTTCGGAAGAAGAAGATGCTGTAAAATATTAAGGAGTTCTGCAACAACAATTTTGGTTGATGCAGAACTCCTTTTTTGGAGAACATTATGCTGAAAAGTAAAATCCAGACAGTCTTTAGTTTCCTTCAAAGCGTCCGCTTGCGCCACAAGGCAGCACTAGTCCATTGGAGGATACCGGCAGACCGATCTCATCTGCGGTGACGGTTCCGTCATATTTTTCTAATGCAGTTGCGATCATATAACGCAGCACTGCTGGCTGAAGTCCGGTAGTGTAAGAGTTTACCAGAAAGAACAATGGCGTATCTGTCAGTAACTGTGCACAGAGCTTGATCAGCGGATACACAGATTCCTCGATCTTCCAGATCTCACCCTTAGGACCTCTGCCGTAGGATGGCGGGTCCATAATGATCGCATCATAGTGATTGCCACGGCGGATCTCACGTTCTACGAATTTCACACAGTCATCTACGATCCAGCGGATCGGTGCGTCCGAAAGACCGGAGGATGCAGCATTTTCTTTTGCCCAGGTAACCATACCTTTTGAGGCATCCACATGTGTGACAGAAGCTCCGGCTGCGGCAGCTGCAAGTGTTGCACCGCCGGTGTAGGCAAAAAGGTTTAAGACCTTGACCGGACGTTTTGCAGAGCGGATTTTATCTGAAAACCAGTCCCAGTTTACTGCCTGTTCCGGAAAAAGTCCGGTGTGCTTAAAGCTGAATGGTTTCAGTTGGAATGTTAAAGATCCATAACGAATACTCCACTGTTCCGGCAGATCAAAAAACTCCCATTCGCCACCGCCTTTTTTACTGCGGTGGTAGTGGGCATTCATATGTTTCCAGCCTTTTTCTTTTTTTGGTGTGTCCCAGATGACCTGTGGGTCAGGACGCACAAGTGTATAATTGCCCCATCGTTCTAATTTTTCACCACAGGAGCAGTCTATTACTTCATAATCTTTCCAGTTATTTGCAATCCACATAAAAAATCCTTTCATAATCATTCTACTATTCATGACAATAGAATATTCGCGAAGCGTATTCTATTATTTACGTTTCCAGGTTGACGGCATCAGAAGAATCATCATCGGAAACAGTTCGAGTCTTCCGGCAAGCATGTCAAACATCAGGATAAACTTGGAAAACGGAGAGAAAATTGAAAAATTCTGTGTCGGACCGACCAGATTTAAGCCCGGACCGATATTGTTTAACATTGTGACAACGGAAGTAAAATTTGTTGTGAAGTCAAATTCATCCACACTGATAAGAAGCATGGAAGTTAACAGCAGTACAAAATAAACGACCAGAAAAACATTTGCAGAACGTAAAGTCTCATGATCGACCGGGTGTCCATCCATACGGATTTTTTTCACCTGACGCGGATGGATGATCAGGGAAAGCTCCTTACGGATCGTTTTTAATAAGATCAGGATACGGGACACCTTAATACCACCGCTTGTACTGCCGGCACAGGCACCGATAAACATTAGTGTAACCAGCAAAGTTTTTGATAAAGCCGGCCAGAGATCAAAGTCTGTAGTCGCATATCCGGTTGTTGTGATAATGGAGCCGACCTGGAAAAAAGCATGACGCACAGTGTCACCTAACGTTGGGTAAAACGAACGGATATTCCAGGTAATAATACACACCGATCCAAGTATAATGGCAAGGTACCAGCGGACTTCTTCTATTTTAAAGAAGTCTTTTAATTTGCCTGTCAGAATATAAAAATACGCAGTGTAGTTGATGCCGCTTAAAATCATAAATACGGTGATCGTAATCTGTATTGCAGGGGAATAGCTGGCAATACTGTCATTTTTTATTCCAAATCCACCAGTGCCTACGGTACCAAATGTAGTAGTCAGCGAATCGAATAGGGGCATGCCAAGCGCCCGCAGAATCGTTGCTTCACAGATCGTGATGGCAATATAAATACCGTAGAGGATTTTTGCAGTGTCTTTCACATGTGGAACCAGTTTACTTACAGAAGGACCAGGGCTTTCGGCTTTCATGAGGTTCATCGAAGAACCGCCCATCAGAGGGAGAATCGCCATGATAAAAACAAATACTCCCATACCGCCGATCCAGTGTGAAAAACTGCGCCAGAACAGGCTGGCTTTTGATATACTCTCCACATCGGACAGGATGCTTGAACCTGTTGTGGTAAAACCGGAAATCGTCTCAAACAGTGCATCTACATAAAATGGAATATCTCCGGTCAGTACAAAAGGAATAGCACCAAAAATACTCATGATGATCCAGCTTAAGGCAACCGTCACAAACCCCTCCCTGGTGTAAAGGTTTGTAGAATGAGGCTTTTTATGTGTCAGAAGCATACCAAGTACCAGACATAAAACAGCAACTGCAAGATAAGAGACAGAGGCTTTTTCCTGGTATATCAGCCCGACCAATGCGGGAAGGACTAAAAACGCGCTTTCGAATTTCAAAACACAGCCTAAAATATATAAAACGATCGAATAATTCATTGCCGTCTACTCCTCCAGAATCTCTTTGATATCGGAAATACGATAACCGGAAAGAACGACTAAAACGGAGTCACCAGCCATCATGATATCCTGACCACTTGGGATGATGACTTTGCCGTTACGGTAAATACAGCAGATCAGAGTGTTTTTGCGGAAATGCAGATCGGCAAGCGGGATGCCGGCAACGGCGGAATCTGCCTTGATGATAAATTCTAATGCTTCTGCTTTACCGTTTGCTAATTTATAAAGTGTTTCCACATTGCTGTCCTTGGAATTATAAGTTGAGCGTACATATTTTAAAATATAGTCAGAGGTAATAATACGCGGATAAATAATGCTTCCAAGATTCAGCTCATTAATGACGGAATGAAAATTGATCCGGTTGATCTTTGTTACAGTCTTGGCATTGGAGACATCATTTGCATAGAGGGAGAGAAGGATGTTCTCTTCGTCTAAGCCTGTTAAGGCTGCAAAACCCTGTGCATGTTCAAGACCTTCCTGCAAAAGGAGATTCTGATCGGTTGCGTCGCCGCAGATTACAGTGGCATGCGGCAGCAGTTCACTTAATACATCGCAGCGTTCACGGTCTATCTCAATGATCGTCACGCGGATACCCGAAGCAAGCAGACTTTTTGCCAGATAAAAGGATACTTTACCGCCACCGGCAAGAATGGCATTTCCAACACGGTTTTTTACAATACCGATCTTGCGGAAAAAGTCGATCGCATTGCGGCGTTCTGATGCTATCGCAACCACATCGTTTTCCTGAAATTCAAAATCACCATTTGGAATGATCACCTGATCGCCACGGATAACCGTGCAGACTAAGACATTACTGTGCAGTGTCTGATGCAGGTTAAACAACTTTAAGGCGATAAGCGGGGAACCTTTGGTAACTTTAAAATGCAGCAGTTCCACGTGACCTTTGGCAAATGTATCCACGCGGATCGCAGATGGAAACTGGAAAATACGTGCGATTTCATTTGCAGCGGCAAGCTCTGGATTTATGATCATTGCAAGCCCGAATTCTTTTTTTAAAAATTCTATTTCCTTATTATATATAGGATTGCGCACACGTGCGATCGTCTGACAGTGACCTGTCTTTCTTGCGATCACACAGCAGAGAAGATTCTTCTCATCGTCACCGGTCACAGCAATCAGAAGATCGGCGGTCGTGATGCCGGCATCAATCAGTGTCTGGTGGTTGATTCCGTTTCCTACGATGCCCATCGCATCGAGATTATTTGTGATGGCGGAAACCTTTTCCGGTTTCTCGTCAATGACTACGATATCGTGGTCTTCGCTGCCAAGCTGTTCTACGAGCGTGTAGCCCACCTTGCCACAGCCTACGATAATGATCTTCATGATATGATAACTCCTCTATTGATAATATTCTGGATTATGTGAAACTATAGTCTGCAAGCAGTCTTTTTGTTAGTTTCAAGTGAAACTGTAGTCCGCAGTGCACGTCCGTAAAATCAAAGATTTTCCGGACTGACGGGCATTCGCCCTATCAAACATAAAAATAACAAAAAAGAGCCTGCAAGCAGTCTTTTTTTGTCATTTCCATGTTTGGCACTGCTCATTGCATACGCACATTATACCATATGCGTGCAGAAATGCTACTAAATTTAGAAACATTAGCGGAGATATCATGGATGTGTATGCGCTTAGTGCGAAATAGGTGCGTAAATTTTTAGTGTTTTGTGTCTGAATCTGATAAAAAAATATTTCCAAATAACTATATTCAATAATTTATTATTTGTTTGACAACACTGGCAAAACCTCAATATATCCCACTATGCCCATATTTATTAACTACACATTTGAAAATATTTTGTGTTATTGGTCTGGCATCTTGCACAAAGTCGAAGCTAATTCTGTGACTTTGGGAGAAAATTACTCCGGCTTTGCGCAAGATGCCACTCACAAGCCTACGAAATACCATTTGGACGGGAGACTCATGTCATAAACACACCATCATTTGTTGTGCAACTTATTCTCCATGTAAAAATCATACAGTTTTTCCGGTACCGGGGATAAGAAATCTGATGTATATTAAAAGTATCATCAGATTTTTGCGTAATAATAGTGTTTTGATAAATACAGAGAACACATTATAATATGTGAAACAGGAATCGATGCATTGAAAAAATAGTGTAAAGAGGGGAAAATACATGTTTACAAAAAACAATACCATGAATGAAATTTTAAACACAGAACCAGTCAGCCGTGCGATCGGCAATTTATTTCCAACCTGTTTTTTAAACCGTGTGCCACTGGAACACAGAGATCATACGATGGCGCAGATCGAAAAAGAAGAAACAATGGAATGGGGAGCCCCGTTTTTGGCGGACGCTTTTTTAGAGTGTGCGAATCTGATCAAAGAAACAGCGGAGACAAAGAAATTCAAATATATTCCGCTCTGGGGCGAAACAGATGACGCGTCTGCAGGCGCTAAGATGCCGCACTGGGAAAATGGTATTCCACAGTCGGATTTAAATACAGAGGAAGGCGTCTGGTTATTTACCGGTGATCCAGCAGTAGATAATGAAGCATTTGCGCATACAGCAGGCAGCGATTCTATTCCTCCTTATGAATCCACGGCGGTCGCAGAGGAGAAAAAAAATAAAACAGACTTAAAGCCGGCGGTAATTCTCTGTCCCGGCGGTGGTTACGAGATGGTGTCCTTTTATAATGAGGGACTTCAGCCTGCACAGCGTATGGAGCGTGATGGCGGCTACAAGGCATTTGTTTTATGTTATCGGATTCGTCCGAACTATTATCCGCTGCCCCAGATGGATCTTGCAAGAGCAGTTATGTATGTGCGGGCACATGCAGCGGAATATCAGGTAGACCCGGAACGGATCGTGATCATGGGTGCGTCTGCAGGCGGTCATCTCTGTGCAAGTGAAGCGCTGCTCCATGAGGAATTAAAGGAAAATGTACTGGAAAACCTTGCAAAATTCCAGAAAGCTGATATGGTAGAACAATACAGAAAAATTTCTGCCAGACCGGATGCCATAGGACTTTTGTATCCTGTTATCAGTTTTACTTCGGAATATCACGAGGGAAGTTATCTTTATAATACCAATGAGGAAACAGGACTGCGTGAAAAATTATCGGTAGAGTTCCATATCACACCGGATTATCCAATGACCTATGCCTATGCAAATGCGGATGACGGCTGTGTACCGGCGAGCAATACCGTGCGTTTAAATGAAGCACTTGAAAAAGCAGGTGTAAAGCATCTGTGTGAGGTATATCCGACCGGAGATCATGGAATCGGGCTTGGATACCATACTTCCGCAAAAATGTGGAGTGAAAATATGCTTGCTTTTTTCGATAAAAATTTGTAAAACAGGGCTTTCAGTTAAATGTATAGATCAATCAGTGTTTTGAACTAATGTATAGATCAGTCTGTGTATTCCGGGCAGAAAACATAAGAGAGGAATATCGTATATGTTACAGGATATCAATGAGATTTCAGATGGAAAAATATATGGCATACATGATATGGTACGTGTTGGCTGCAGTGACTGTGCAGGCTGCCATAGCTGCTGTGAGCAGATGGGGGATACCGTTTTAGTTGATCCATACGATTGCAAAAGATTAGAAAAAGAGCTGGGGATGGGCTTTGAAGGACTGATGCAGTCTTATGTCGGACTTCATGTGGAAGATGGTCTGATCATTCCTCATTTGAAAATGCAGGAGCAGACGGGCACATGTGTATTTTTAAATGAGGAGGGAAGGTGCAGTATCCATGCATACCGTCCGGGAATCTGCAGATTATTTCCTCTGGGAAGAATTTATGAGGAGCAGGGTGTTTCCTATTTTCTGCAGAGTGGTGCCTGTGAACGCGGTAAAACGAAAATCAAAGTGGAAAAATGGTTAGATACGCCGCAGTTAAAACGATATCAGCAGTTTTTGACAGAGTGGCATAGTCTGAAAAAGAACATGCAGGAATATTTAAGCCGTATGACGAAAGAGGAAGAAAAGAAAACAGTCTGTATGATGTTTTTGCAGATTTTCTTTTTCCGTCCATACGATAGCAGGCGGGATTTTTATGAGGAATGGGGGGAGCGGAGAAAACAGCTTCATTCGCTCCTGCCAGAATAAAATGTTGTGTTATTCTGATGTTTTTTTAAAAATACAAGTGGGTAATTAGTAACAGAAAAGGTTGATATTCTAACAAAAAGTGCTATGATAATATCCGGCTGAAAATTGAAATTTCAGAGAAGCCTCTGAAGAAGAGGATAATGGTGTGAAAAATACATTTTTCACATATAAGATTTGTGCTGAATGGCAGCGCAAGAATGGGGATATAATATGAAGTACTTGAGACAATTTATGATTATTTTGTTGTTTTCTTTTCTGGGAGAGCTGTTAAAATATGTACTCCCGTTTCCGGTACCGGCAAGCATCTATGGTCTGGTTCTTTTATTTATTGCACTGGAAACAAGGATTCTTCCGCTTGCAGCAGTCAAAGATGCCGGAAAGTTCATGATCGAGATCATGCCGCTTATGTTTATTCCGGCCGGTGCGGGACTCATTGATGCGTGGGATGCACTGCGCCCGATCTGTGTACAGATCGTGGTGATCATGGTGGTATCAACGATCGTGGTTATGATCGTATCCGGTCATGTGACGCAGTTTGTCATGCGCAGAGGAAAAAAGAAAGGAGAACAGCAATGAGAGAGTTTTTATGTGATTCCGTATTTTTGGGTGTTGCGATCAGCGTACTTGCATATGAGCTTGGCGTGTTTTTAAAGAAGAAATTAAAACTTGCGGTATTTAACCCGCTTCTGATATCGATCGTTGCCGTGATCGTATTTTTAGTTGCATTTCATATTCCATATGAGCGTTACAACGAGGGCGCAAAATATTTAAGCTATCTTCTGACTCCGGCAACGGTATGTCTGGCAATCCCGCTTTATGAGCAGTTTGAACTGCTGAAACAGAATGTTGCCGCGATTTTTGCTGGATTGATTTCCGGTGTTCTGACGAGTGTGATCTGTGTTCTGGTCTTATCACTGTTATTCCATTTTGACCATGCGCAGTATGTCACGCTTCTTCCAAAATCGATCACAACGGCGATCGGAATGGGAATCTCGGAAGAACTTGGCGGTTATGTCACGATCACGGTTGCGGTCATCATTATCACCGGTATCATCGGAAATGTGTTAGCAGAGACAATCTGCCGGGTTTTTAAGATCGAAGAACCGGTGGCAAAAGGAATTGCGATCGGATCATCTTCACATGCACTCGGAACGGCGAAAGCACTGGAACTTGGTGAAATCGAGGGCGCGATGAGCAGTCTTTCCATTGCGGTGGCAGGTATTCTGACGGTAATCGCTGCACCGATTTTTGCAACGATGTTGTAAATATAATGCCGTGATTTTATTAAGGTGATTATTAATATTAAGCCGAATATAGAATGTGAAATATCAGAGATGGTATTTCACATTTTTTTTCGATTTACATATCATAATATGAAAAAGTTATGGTTGGAAATAAAGATATGTATTGTCAGAACAAAATTGTGCATACGATACAGGCAGGCGATTCCCTGTATAAATTATCGAGACAGTATCACACGACAGTGACGGAACTGATTCTTGGAAATCCGGGAGTCAATCCATATAATCTCCAGATCGGGATGCAGCTTTTTATCTGCCCGGGAGAGGGATATGTGCCTCAGCAGAATCCGGGAGGCGGAAACATGGGAGGAGGAACAGGCAATCCGGGAGGCGGAAGCATGGGAGGAGGAACAGGCAATCCGGGAAGTAACAACGAGACCGAATCGGAGCGTGAGGATTCCATCCTCCGTCTCAACGAGGATATGCGTCTTGCGTGGTTAAATCATGTTTACTGGACCAGGATGTATCTGATGAGTGCAGTCGCAGATAATGCAGACCAGCAGGCGGTGGAAGAACGGCTGCTTGAGACTGCAGACGAGATCACGGATGTGTTTGCAAGGTATCTTCCGATCGCAACGACCAGACAGCTCCGCAATCTTCTGACCGAACATATTGAAATCGGCGGTCAGATCATTCAGGCATTGAAGGCAAAAAATATGTCTGACTATGATGCACTGGTGAAGGAGTGGTACCGCAATGCCAATCAGATGGCAGCTCTTTTTGCCAGTCACAATCCGTATTTTGAGAGCAGGGAAACCAGAAATATGCTGTTAAATCATCTGGATCTGACCAGGGAGGAGATTGAGCAACAGGTCAATGGAGAGTATGAGCAGAGCATTGATGTGTTTCGGGACGTAGAGCAGCAGGCACTTGCGATGGCGGATTACTTTGCGAGAGGACTGCTGGCAAGATAAAACGTATAGATTGAAGCCTTCTGCTAAATGCAATTCAACGGATCATTCATTCGTTAAAGCAGATAGAACAGCTGCAGAAAAAGCCCCATGCGGTAGAGTATGTTTTCAGACCGCATGGTGGAACAGCAGAAATACACAGGGGTATTCCGGACGATTCGAAAAATGCCAAAAGTAACGGAATCGCAAGATTTGCAATAAAAACAGCAATTAACTTGAATTGCCAGTAAAAAAATGTACATGCTATAATGCAATTATCAAGATTAAGGGGGAAAAAGATATGCCAATGCAGATGGGTTTCCGCTGGTATGGCGAGGGCAATGACAAGATCAGCCTTGCTGATATCAAACAGATTCCGGGTGTGACGAGCATCGTGTGGGCACTGCATCATAAACTGCCGGGAGAAGTGTGGACAGTAGAAGAGATTGCAGAAGTGCAGAAACAGCTTGAGCCATATGGTTTTAATATGGACGTTGTGGAATCAGTCAATGTACATGATGATATCAAGATCGGACTTCCGAGCCGTGACCAGTATATTGAAAACTATATCCAGACAATTAAGAACCTTTCCAAATTCGGTGTCAAGGTTATCTGCTATAATTTTATGCCGATCTTTGACTGGACGCGCACGGATTTATTTCATCCGGTAGGAGATGGTTCGACAGCACTTTATTACGAAGCAAGCAAGATCCATGATGATCCGAAGGAAATGGCAGACTATATTTTAAATAATTTACATGGAATGACATTTCCAGGCTGGGAGCCGGAACGTATGGAGAAACTGGACGAGCTTTTTGCAGCTTACAAGCCGGTGACAAAAGAAGTATTGTGGGAAAACTTAAAATATTTTCTTGAGGCGCTTATGCCGACCTGTAAAGAATGCGATATCAAAATGGCAATCCACATGGATGATCCGCCATGGGATATTTTCGGACTTCCACGTCTTCTGACCTGCGAGGAAAATATTGACCGTTTCTTAAAGATGGTTGACAGCCCGTACAACTGTCTGACACTGTGCTCAGGGTCTTTGAATGCCGACCCGGGAAACAATGTGGCAGATATTGTCCGCAAGCATTGTGACCGCATTGCGTTTGCGCACATCCGCAATGTAAAACATTTTCCGAATGGAGATTTTTCGGAGGCTTCCCATCGTGACTGTGATGGTGATACCGGAATCCTTGACATTTTAAAAGCATACCATGACTGCGGATTTGAGGGTTATATCCGTCCGGATCACGGACGCCACCTCTGGGATGAAAAGCCGGGCAATGTCCGTCCGGGTTATGGCTTATACGATCGTGCACTGGGTATTATGTATATGCTCGGCGTGTGGGATATGCTCGATAAGCTGGATGAAAATAAATAAGCATAAAATATGCATAATTAGGGACTGCCGTATGGCAGTCCCTTGTATTATGGAAAAGTCCGTGGCATATGCCGCGGATTTTTGTATGCTTATCTCTGGTTATCAAAAGGGCATTATTTGCCAGTCAAAAAATCTGAAGTTACCTTTTGACACCTGAATCCACATCAGTAAAAATCATGCGTTTCTTTTTCACGGGTCCGGAAGCTGCGTGGAGAGATGCCATATTCTTTCACAAACGCTTTGTAAAAAACAGAATAATCACAAAAGCCGCACTGTTCGGCAACTTCTTTCAATGGAATGCCGGAATTGATCAGATTTTTAGATTCGATCAGTCTCCGCTGGGTAACGATTTTGTAAAAGCCGGTGTCAAGCTGCTTTTTAAAAAGCTGGCTTACTGTCGACTGGCTTACCATAAACTGCGCTGAAATAGATGCGAGGCTGAGGTCTTCGGATAAATGCAATTCAATGTAGTTGAGAATCTGGTCTAACAGGCCTGTATTCTCCGGTTTGGGGATGTCTGACTGCGGATGGTCGTTCATACGGTAAAACAGACAGAACAACTGCAGAAAAAGCCCCATGCGGTAGAGCTCGCTTCCAAGACGCATGGTGGAACCCTCGTACAACAGTGCAGCCAGAAGCTGGTCGATCTGGTTTAAGAGTGTTCCTTCCGGGCGGATGACATAGGGGAGCTGCTTTTGTGGTGCATATTGGGAGGAGCCTGCATCCGCAAAGAAGTTCTGCTTACAGGTCTCAAAAAAATCGTTGTTGATCCAGAGTACGGTTCTCTGATAGGGTTCCCGAAGCTGCTCTAAAAATAAAGGGCGGTGGCTGGTGCCGGGGGGAACGAGGATGATATCATTTTTGCGGATCTGGTAACGGGTGTTTCCAATGAGATATTGCAAGTTTCCACTGCGGCAGAAAAGAAGTTCGTAAAACTCGTGGCTGTGGAGGGTTACATAGTCTTTCGTGTAACTGGTATCCTCATGTACATCCAGATAGGGGCTGTCCATTTCCAGTTCCTGGTATCCGATCAATTCCCCACCGGCAGTCAGGATGCCATCGAGCGTGGAAATATACGGAGGCTTCATCGAATCCTTATGTTCCATTAAAAAACGTTTCATTTGGCTATATTTCATAAAAACTCCTGTTCTGATTTGTTATATTTATACAATCCTACAAATATTGTAGCACAATAAATGTAAGATATGCAATGTATTTTGGTATAAATGCAATTTAAATTGCAATAAAGCAAATGTATCATAAGGATATCGGTTCTTGTGAAATGTACAGACACAAAACCAATGCGCGCGTACAAATACCAGAAGGAGAAAAATTTATGAATAAAAGAAATGTAAGACCCTTTTCAAAAAGGGATGAGATCGGATATGTGTTTGGAGATATGGCGGGCAGTTTTGTCAATTTATTTGTAGACGCATATTTTTTGACGTTTTGTACTTATGTGCTGGGAATCAGTCCGGCGTGGATGGGTTCCCTGTTCCTTGCAGCGAGACTCTGGGATGCAGTAAATGACCCGATCATGGGTTCTTTTCCGGACCGTTGGATGCTTGGAAAATCAGGAGATAAATTCAAACCGTGGATTAAAATTTTTATGATACCGCTGGCGTTGTCAGGTGTGCTTTGTTTTTCCAAAGTGCCGTTTGAAGGTGTTGCACTTCATGCGTGGGTCGCTTTTGTGTATGTCTTATATGGAATGAGCTATACCGGAACTTCCATGCCGTTTGGTGCGATGGCAAGTGTGGTCAGCACAGATCCGATTGACCGGAGTAAACTCTCAAGGGCAAGAAGTCTTGGCGGAACATTTGTGGGAATTGCAGCGTTATCCTTTGTGCCGGTAGTCTGTTTTGACAGCGAAAGCAACATTATCCCGGAAAGATTTACACTTCTGGCAGTTATTTTTGGAATTTTAAGTGTGGTCTGCTACTGCCTGCTGTTACATTTAACGACAGAGCGTGTGCGTGAGGAAAAGAAACAGAATACAGAAAAGTTCAATTATGGAAATGTGTTGAAAGCAGTCGTAAAAAATAGGCCACTGATCGGTGTCATGGTTGCAACCATTGGAAGTATGCTCTATATCACCGGTTCAAACCAGATTAGAAGTTATGTATTCAAAGAGTACTATGGAAATACCTCTGCAATGACTCTGCTTAGTCTTGCAAGTGTGCCGATCATTATCATCTGTTTCCCGCTTGTGCCAAAACTGGTTGCAAAGTTTGGAAAGAAAACGACATTGATGTTTGGCGTAATCAGCAGTACCGTGCTCAGTGTAATCATTTTTGCCGTAAAAATACCAAACGTTTATGTTTATTCGGTACTGAATGTACTGGCAATGATCGGACAGACCGTATTTACCATGCTGATCTGGGCGCTTGTCACAGACTGTCTGGATTACAGTGAGTGGAAGTTCCATGAGAGAAGTGATGGCTCGATGTATTCCCTTTATACGTTCAGCCGTAAAATCGGTTCCACCATTGCTTCCGCAGGTGTTTCCTTCGGACTCCAGGCGATCGGATATATTTCTGGAAATAATGTGGTGCAGTCAGATGCAACCATAAACAATATCTACATGTTAGTGGCATTGATCCCGGTGCTGACCTGTGTGCTGGAACTCATTGGTATCGGCGCAATCTTTAATCTGGATAAGGAACAGACCAAAGAAATGTATGCGGAATTAAAACAAAGACGTGAATAGTAAAGAGGAGATTAGATTGAAAAAAATTGATATTCATCTTCATCTGACATTACAGCAGTATCCGAAAACAGATACCATGTTCCTTTCCAGTGCGGCACAGATGCTGCCGCACTTAGAGGAACTTGGAATTGAACAGGGAATCGTGTTATCTTCCGGCGAACAGGAAAATGAGCAGATCCTGGTTGCAGCAAATGAGGAGTGTAAACGCATCTGTGAACAGTTCCCCAAGAAGTTCCACTGGATGTGCAATGTGGATGCAAAAAACCAGACAGATGTGTATAAACGGATCTTAGCCTGTAAAGAGAGCGGTGCGGTCGGAATCGGGGAACTGATGGTAAACCAGAGGCTGGATGCTCCATTTTTACAGAGTGTATTTGAGGTGGCAGAAGAATTAAAATTACCTGTTCTTTTTCACATGAGTCCGAAAGAGGGCTTTCAGTATGGGGTTGTGGACGGGCCGGGGCTCCCGCTGCTGGAGGAAAATTTAAAGCGTTATAAAGGATTAAAGTTCATCGGGCACAGTCAGCCATTCTGGCATGAAATTTCAAAAGATGCACCGGCGACCCCAAAGGAACGGATGAAATGGGGAGAGGAAGCTGTATGTCCCGGCGGCAGACTGCCATATCTGTTTGAAACCTATGAAAATTTATATGGAGATCTGTCCGCAAACAGTGGCGGATGTGCAATCATGCGTGACGAAGAATTTGGGCTGGCTTTTCTGGAAAAATATCAGGACCGGTTGCTGTTTGGAACAGATATGGCAAATTGTGAAATGACATTTCCGCTTGGAAACTGGCTGGATGAGCAGGAACACGCAGGAAGACTCAGCCGGAGTGCCTATGAAAAAATCTGCCGTACAAATGCAGAAAAATTATTTCACTTATAAGAAAAAAGAGGGAGAGCCGAAAACATACCACATCCCTCAAAAACAGGAGGAAACATATGAGAACAAGAATATTACCTAGAATGTTAAATGATGAGGTGGAAGAATATCTTTCCAGAAATGACATTATCATTGTACCGGTCGGAACGGTAGAGATGCACGGGGGATTTCCACTGGATTCAGAAACCACCATCAGTGAGGCATTTGCACTGGAGATGGCAGAGGCGTGTGACGGGCTGGTATTGACAGGACTTCCGTATTTTTACGCAGGCGCAACGGCAAGCGGCAGGGGAACCGTCCAGGTGAGTGTGCGGGAAGGAATCGACTATTTGATGGCGGTGGCAAAAAGCCTGTTGCGCCAGGGATTCAAACGCCAGATCTACATCAGTTTTCACGGCCCGGCACATATGACATGCAGTCCGATGGTGCGGGATTTCTTTGATGAGACCGGAGTGCCGATTTTATATATGGACCTCACCATGCAGATGATGAAAAATGCAAGGGATATTTTTACATCAATGGACAGTTTCCACGCAATTACAGTGGGAGCTTATCAGAAAATGAACCGATTAAGTGACGTGCCGCTCACAACGGAGTATGCGCATAACGAGCCGCAGTCCTGTGCCGGATTTGAGGATATTTTCGGACTGGCATATCAGAGTGCTGCGATCGGTTATTATTTTGGCGAGAAAAAAGACCACATGAGTACATCGGTCATTGCAGATGAAGCAGCGAGGGAAACACTTGCAAAAGAGGGTGTGGAAATCATTGAAAAATTGGTGGAGCGCATGGATATGAACCATATCGTAGCACAGATGAGGGAATTGGAGCATTATAACAGCGAAGTTGCAAAAAAATGCCCATGGGTTCCCTCTAACACTAAAACAGAGCGGTAGATTCTACTGCGGTTTCTGCGCATAAAGTTCCTTATATTCTTTGGGTGAGATGCCATACTCTTTTTTGAATGCACGAAAAAAACTGGTGTAATCTTTGAATCCGTACATCAGGTAGATTTTTGTGATATTTTCATTGCTGAGAATGGCATCCCTGCACATGGATAACCTTTTTTTAGTAATATACTGATGGACGGATATTCCAAAGTTATCCTTAAAAATATGGGAAATATGGTATTTGCTCACAAAAAAAGCTTTGGAGAGGCTGTCTAAGGAGAGATCCTCATCCAGATGAGATTCAATGTATTGCAGGATGCCGTCATACAGACCAGAGGCATCTTTGCGGGCTGCAGGATGTTCTGCCTCATAGACAGCCCGGTTGATGTGGAGCATCAGATCGTTCACGCAGAGCTCGATCTTGGCAGCTTTTCCAAAACGGTCCGCATGGATCTCCTCGATCAGCCGGAAAATCTTTGCGGAAAGCGCATTGAAAGCCACGACATCATAGTGATAAATAAAATGATGGGTATCCTGTGCATGTTCGATCAGATAAACATAGTCTTTGGATAATTCTTTCAGTTTCTGACAGTAATCCTGACTGATCCAGAAAACAAAACGCTGATAGGGAAGTGTTTCCCCCACACTGGACACATGGTGGTGAATACCAGGGGGAATGAAGACCATATCCCCCGGTTTCAGATGGTGATGTTCCTTTTCAATGGAGATCGTTACATTTCCCTCCAGAAAAAAATAGAATTCATAGTAATCGTGAGTGTGATCTGTCACGCCATAAAAGTGGTTGTCATTATAATAGTAAATTTCAAAATCTTTGGACAGCATATACTGTCGTTCATTAAAAGGAGACTGTAACTGTCTGCGCATGGTAAAATCCTCTGAAATATTTCAAATATAAGGAAAAAGTGACGATCTGATATAAAAAATTTACCACAGAATCGCAATTTTTGCAATGTGAACAACAAGCAACTCTATTGGATGTCTTAAGGGGATTCACTTATAATAAACATATCAAAAAACGTTGAACAATGGAGAAAGGAAAAGCTATGGAATTAAGTACACTTGGTTTAAAAGACAGGGCACAGTGGGAAGCAAAGGGATATCAGCTTCCGCAGTTTGACCGTGCAGCAGTAACAGAGGCAACCAGAGAAAATCCGTGCTGGATTCACTTTGGTGCAGGAAATATTTTCCGTGCATTTCAGGCAAATGTAATGCAGAATATCTTAAACAGAGGGGAAATGGAAACAGGCCTGATCGTAGCGGAAGGTTTTGATTATGAGATCATTGAAAAAATGAACCGTCCGCATGATGATTATTCCATTCTTGTCACATTAAAGGCAGATGGAAGCGTCGAAAAAACAGTTGTCGGTTCTGTTGTGGAGTCCTGTATCCTCGATTCGGAAAATGAGGGCGAGTATGGCAGATTAAAAGAGATTTTCTGCAAACAGTCCTTGCAGATGGTATCCTTTACCATCACAGAAAAGGGATACAGTCTGGTAAACGGAAAAGGAGAACTGCTTCCGGCAGTCGCTGCCGATTTTGCAGCCGGCCCGGAGAAACCTGCAAGCTATATCGGAAAAGTTGCATCTCTTTTATACACACGTTTTAAAAACGGACAGCTTCCGATCGCCATGGTATCCATGGACAACTGCTCCCATAACGGGGATAAATTATATGCGGCAATCCATACATTTGCCGAAAAATGGGCAGAAAACGGTCTTGCAGAGAAAGATTTTGTAAACTATATCAATGAAAGGGAAAAGGTTTCGTTCCCATGGTCTATGATCGATAAGATCACGCCGAGACCGGATGCTTCCGTGGAAGAGATCTTAAAGAAAGATGAGATCGATGGGCTTGATCCGGTCGTTACATCCAAAAACACCTATGTAGCTCCATTTGTGAATGCAGAGGAATGTGAATATTTAGTGATTGAGGACTGGTTCCCGAACGGACGCCCGGAGCTGGAAAAGGGCGGCATCATGTTTACCGACCGCGCAACCGTTGACAAGGTGGAAAAAATGAAAGTCTGCACCTGCTTGAATCCGCTTCACACGGCTCTTGCAGTGTTTGGCTGTCTGCTTGGCTACACAAAGATCTCCGATGAAATGAAAGATGCAGAGCTTCGGAAAATGGTGGAGAGAATCGGATATACCGAGGGACTTCCGGTCGTTGTGGATCCGGGTATCCTTGATCCGAAAGAGTTTATTGATACCGTGTTAAATGTCCGCATACCAAATCCGTTTATGCCGGATACACCACAGCGTATTGCCACAGATACTTCACAGAAACTTGCGATCCGCTTTGGAGAAACTGTGAAAAATTATCTTGCATCAAAAGATAAGGATATCAAAAACTTAAAACTGATCCCACTGGTATTTGCTGGATGGCTTCGGTATCTCATGGCAGTTGATGATAATGGCGAAAAATTTGAGTTAAGCCCGGATCCACTGCTTGAGACCGTCTGTCCGGTCGTTGCCGGTATCAAATTTGGTGATACAGATGTGGAAGGAATGATCCGGCCATTGCTGACAAACCGTACTATCTTTGGTGTGGATCTTTATGAGGCCGGTCTTGCCGGACTGACGGTGCAGTATTTTAAAGAACTGATCGCCGGGGTGGGCGCAGTGCGTGCTACTTTAAAGAAGTATGTATAGGCGCTGATTCTGATGCCAAACCATTTTTCCCTGCATATCTTATAGTACAGGATGTGAATTCCTGAAAAAAATATGCAGGAGGGAAAAATGCCAGATTTTAATGTGATAAAAATTGGATGTATTGTGGTGATCCTGCTTGTTTTACTGATTGCAGCAGTGATCATCACGGTAAAAAGAGAAAAAAGTAAGAGAAAAATACGCCGGATGTGTGCTGCAGAGAAAATTCAGCTTCTGAATGAACTCGCAGAACCATTCGGCTTTTGTTATGTGCCGTGTGAAGACGTGTTCACGTCGAGGGAAGATGCGTGGCAGAGAAAACAGGGGTATGAGGCGCTTTACGACAGGGCAGCAGTGGGAGCAGGCATGGTGTTTGATGCACTGCCTATCTATTTTGATTATGCTGGCGAAACATGGCTGATCGAATTCTGGAAGGGGCAGTATGGCATCAATACCGGAGGAGAGGTTGGCGTATATCATGCGGGAAAGGTCGTCCCGGAACGATATTACAGGATCGCCCATTTTGAGGCGGTGGAAGATCAGGATATGCCGTTTATCCAGTGCAGGCTAGACCGCAGGCGGAAAAAAGTTTATTTCCTGCAGAAGCGGCACTGGTGGCTGACCGGATTTGGGATGGGGACATTTTCGAGACCATCGGATCTGATATTGGTGACGACAATACGGTTTCAGAATGAATGCATGGCAGAAGCATTTTTTGAGGGATTAAAGCGGGCGAAAGGAAAAATACCGGGGAATAAATACCGGATCTGCCGCAATGAAGTTTATGTCAGAATGGATTTCTGTATGAAACACAAATTCTGTGCGTCCGTTTGGCGCTGCATGGTGCAGGCTTGGAACTGTTTCTGCTGTTTCCTTTACCGTCTGTTCACACATCCGTTTATTGCTACACCTGACCGTCTTTTATTTTTATACTATCAGCTTCCGTGGTGTTTGAAACATGCGTTTCGGATGCGGGGATGGAAGCATGGAAAATAAGAAAAGATATCCGCCCTTTTCCTGTCAGATGCGGATCGATAAAGCGCTTTCAGAAGCAGTCCATCTTCCGCTTAACAGTTGCAGTCGTTATATCATCATCAGCGACTGCCACCGGGGAGAGGGAGGGGCAAATGATAATTTCTTGAGAAACCAGCATCTGTATATGGCGGCGTTAAACTACTATATCGCGCATGGTTTTACCTATTTTGAACTCGGTGACGGGGAGGAATTGTGGGAAAACAGGCATCTTTCCCGCATTGAGGAGAGTCATCAGGATGTCTACTGCCGGTTTGAAACACTGCAGAAACAGTGCCGGATATACCGCATTTACGGAAATCACAATATGGAAATGAAAGGCATGTTAGGGGAAGCAATGATCTTAGATAACTGTGAGGGAGGCAGGGATATCTGCATGATCCACGGGCATCAGGCAGATTTTTTTAACTCAGTCTGCTGGAAATTATCCCGTTTTCTGGTGCGGTATTTCTGGAAACCGTTAGAGCATTTTGGCGTCAGTGATCCGACGAGTGCGGCGCGGAATTATAAAAAGACCTTAAAATATGAAAAATGTTTAGATAACTGGACAAAAGAGCATGACTGCTATCTGGCGGCCGGACATTCCCACCGTCCAAGGCTGCCGGCAGACGGCAGTCTGTACCTGAATGCCGGGAGCTGCGTGCATCCGTATGGCATTACTGGAATTGAAATCACAGATATGCAGCTTACACTGGTGAAATGGAAGATGGCGACGAGACCGGATCTGTCGCTTTTTGTAGCGCGCGAAGTGCTGATAGGACCGGTTGGTATTACCTGAATTTAAAGTACTTATAAGTACAGGTAATGAAAAGTTGACATAATATAGAAAAATACAAAAATTTTTGATTCCATGGAACTAAAAATCGGAAAAATCATTTGACGGAAACTGCATTTATGATAATATATATTCATTATATGGATAGTATCGGGTGTTTTCTTACACGCGAAAGTAAGTGGAGGTTCAGAAGAAAATGATTAAAGTTGTGAAATTTGGCGGCAGCTCTCTTGCAAGTGCAGAACAGTTTGCAAAGGTTGGTAAAATTATCAACGCAGATAAAGAGAGAAGATATGTAGTTCCGAGTGCACCGGGAAAAAGAAATTCCAAAGACACTAAGGTTACCGATATGTTATATGCATGTTATGACCTGGTGGAGGCAGATGAAGATTTCCGTGTGTCGCTTATGAAGATCAAAGACCGCTATGACACAATTATCAATGGTCTGAATCTGAAATTATCATTGGAAGATGAGTTTAAGAAAATTGCAGAAAATTTCAAAAATAAAGCCGGTGTGGATTATGCAGCTTCACGTGGAGAATATTTAAACGGTATCATCATGGCAAATTACCTTGGCTATGAGTTTGTAGATGCTGCAGAAGTGATTTTCTTTGATAAAGAGGGAAATTTTGATGCAGAAAAAACGGATAAGGTACTTGGCAAGCGTCTTGCAAAGATCGAGCGAGCAGTAATTCCTGGATTTTATGGTTCTAATCCGGATGGAAGTGTCCGTACATTTTCAAGAGGCGGTTCTGATATTACCGGATCTATCGTTTCAAGGGCTGTACATGCGTCCTGCTATGAGAACTGGACAGACGTATCCGGTTTTCTGGTTGCAGATCCAAGAATCATCGACCATCCGGAAACGATCAAGACGATCACTTACCGCGAGTTAAGAGAGCTTTCCTATATGGGAGCAAGTGTGCTGCATGAGGATGCGGTATTTCCGGTCCGCAAAGCCGGTATCCCGATCAACATCCGTAACACCAATGCACCGGATGATGCAGGAACTTGGATTGTTGAGAGTACCTGCCACCAGTCAAAATACACGATCACAGGTATTGCCGGAAAGAAAGGTTTTGTCTCCGTTAACATTGATAAAGATATGATGAACTCCGAAGTTGGTTTTGGAAGAAAAGTATTATCCGCATTTGAGGAAAATGGAATCTCATTTGAGCATATGCCATCCGGTATCGATACAATGACGATCTTTGTTCATCAGCCGGAGTTTGAGGGCAAAGAGCAGTCCGTGATCTCCGCGATCCATCGCCTTGCAAAGCCGGACAGCATTGAGTTAGAGGGAGATCTGGCATTGATAGCAGTCGTTGGACGTGGTATGAAATCTACCCGTGGAACTGCGGGAAGAATTTTCTCCGCACTTGCACACGCAAACATCAATGTCAAGATGATCGATCAGGGATCTTCTGAACTGAATATTATCATCGGTGTCAGCAATGCAGATTTTGAAAATGCGATCCGTGCGATCTATGATATTTTTGTAGTGACCCAGTTATAAAAAAGAAACCTGCGGCGGAACTTTATTTCCGGCTGCAGGAGAGTATATGCAGCGTAAAGCCAGAACTGCTGTGACACACAATGAAGGCGACACCGTATGGAATTCATTCATGCGATGCCGCCTTCTAAGATATCTCGTCCATGGGACTCTACCTCGATTCATTTGTATTTTTCTGAGCTTGTCTCAGATTTGTCTGTACTTCTTCGCTTTCTCTTCAATCCGGATCTGTTATTCTTATGACTTCTGACATCGTATCATATCTGAGAATCTTGTCTGATACTGATTCATAAATCCTTTCTTAGGATCGTCATGTTTTCTTTCCTCTTTTGAATGAAAAAACGAATGCGTTTACGTTTTTGGTGGTCCGTACCTCTCTTTCTTAGTATCGTTTGGTGTAAATTGTTATCTTTCTGGTGGTCTGTACCTCTTTTCTTTTAGTATCGTTTGAGGTAAATCATTATGTTTCCGGTGGTCTGTACCTTCCTTTCTGATTGTTTCTTCTGCAATCGTTTTGTTTTTTTCTTATCTCTTTTGTTATTTTGTAATTTGATTATATCTGATAAAAATATATTTGTCAATAAAAAAATAGAAAAAAAGTAAAAAAAATAAAAACTAAGAAATAATTGCGTAAAAATAAAGAAAAATTCAGAATATTACAACAAAAGAAACAAAGGCGGGAATGAATATCTGGATAAAAATAGAAAGAATAACAGAAGAAAGAAAACAACAAGGAACAGCAGGAACAAATGGTTCATATAATAATGTAAAGGGAGCGTAAAGGAGTTTGCATGGACGGACAGACAATTCTTCTGATCAGTGATATGCGTCAGGTTTATCTTGCTGAGATATTGACAAAAAAGGGTTATAACGTGCGCTGCCTTGATATCAGAAATCGTGAGACGGCATTGCAGCAGTTAGAGAAGCTGAAACGTTTTCTGGATAAGGCAGATGTACTGATTCTTCCAATCCCGGTGCAGAAGGTACCGGAACAGGAACTTTTTTATGATATATTAAATAAAAATCTGCAAAAGAAAACACTTGTGATGGGAGGATGTTTTTCGAAAGAGCAGAGAGCGCTATTAACAGGAAGAGATATTCATTTTCTGGATTTTATGGAAGATACAGTTGTGACAGAGGAGAATGCCGTGGCAACAGCAGAGGGAACGATCGCACAACTGGTGGAAAAAAGTCCGTATAATATTGATGAGGCAAAAGTGCTTGTGACCGGGTACGGATATTGCGGAAAGGCGATCGCGAAAAGACTAGGAGCACTCAGAGCGCGTGTGACGGTGCTTGCAAGAAGGAGGGAAGTACGAAAGGCAGCAAAAGAAGATGGTTTCTATGCGGTAGATTTTGCATTTGGGCCGGAGGAGGCAATGGGAGCTGCAATGGTTGTCAATACGGTTCCGGCGCTTGTCATCACAGAAAAGATCATAAAAGAACTTCCAAGAGATGCTTATATTGTGGATATTGCATCGGGGGAGGGCGGCACGGATTTTGCTTGTGCAAGGGAATATGGTATCCATGCAGATCATGTGCTTGGAATCCCAGGAAAATATGCGCCAAAAGAGAGTGCATATATATTAGAGCGTTCTGTGGAACGTTTTATTTTACAGCAAAAACAGGGGGAAAAGATTTGATGGATTTTGATAAATATAATATTGGTTTTGGGATCACAGGTTCCTTCTGTACATTTGCAAAAGCGAAAAAAGAGGTGGAGTTTCTTTGCGGGATGGGAGCAAATGTGATCCCGATTTTCTCATTTCAGGCACAGACCTGTGATACCAGATTTGGAAGTGCAAAAGAATATGTGGAAGAAATATGTGAGATTACCGGAAATGAAGGGATACGCTCTATCTGTGCCGCAGAGCCGATCGGACCGAATAATTTTCTCGATATTATGGTGATCGCACCCTGTACCGGCAATACCGCAGCAAAACTGACCGGAGGAATCATTGATACACCGGTACTGATGGCGGCAAAGGCACATATGCGGAACGGAAAACCGCTTGTCATTGCGATTTCCACAAATGATGCCCTTGGAGCAGGTTTTAAAAATATCGGTATGTTGATGAATATGAAAAATATTTATTTTGTGCCGTTTGGACAGGATAATTATAAGAGCAAACCAAATTCCATGGTTGCGAAGATGGAACTGCTTCCGGAAACAATTGAGGCGGCATTGCAGGGCAGACAGATCCAGCCGGTGCTGCAGGAGCCGTAAAAGAGTATAAAAAGACTGGCACATTTATGAGTTGTTTCATCATAAAAGTGCCAGCTTATTCATGACTATAGAATGTTTGTGGCATTCTCTTATATTCATACCAGATAACAGAAAGGTATATCGGAGGTCTTATGCGTTTTTGGATGCCTCTAATGCCTCACGGCATGCTTTTGCAAGCTGGTCGCCACAGGAAGTAGGACGTCCGCCACAGCGGATGCCGCCGATTTTTTCTTCTACCTGTTCAACGGTAAGACCTTCCACTAATTTTGGGATTGCCTGCAGATTACCGTTGCATCCACCGGTAAACTTTACGTTGTGGACAACATTTCCATCCAGTTCTAAGTCGATCTGTGTGGAGCAGGTTCCTTTTGTTTTATAAGAATAAGTCATATCAGATTCCTCCTTTGTTATAGATCATAGTCTGTGTGCCGTCGCAGAAACTGCGATTCAGTAAGAGTATAAACACAAGTGTGCAGCAGTGCAAGGACTTTTTTATGTAAGCGGAAAATTCGTTGAAATTCCCGCTTACATAAAAAAAACCTCCGGACAGGATTCTTTCTAACGTTAATAAAAAATTCACAAAACGTTTACCCCTATTTTGGTTGTGGTAATACAGGAAAAGTGTTACAATGACAATATTGTGCAAGGTTTAGCCTGTAAAAGGACTTGCAAATTTGAGAAATAGCCAGGAATAGGAGTTTTTATGAGCGCATTTACAAAGTTATTCGGAACGCACAGCGAACGCGAGTTAAAAAGAATTTATCCACTCGTTGATAAAGTGGAGTCATACCGTGACGCTATGGGAGCGCTGTCCGATGAAGAATTAAGAGACAAGACGAAAGAATATAAAGAGAGACTGGAAAAAGGAGAGACACTTGATGATCTTCTTCCGGAGGCATATGCAACTGTCCGTGAAGCAGCAAAGCGTGTACTTGGAATGGAACACTACCGTGTACAGATCATTGGTGGTATTATCTTACATCAGGGCCGTATCGCAGAGATGAAGACTGGTGAAGGTAAGACACTTGTTTCTACGCTTCCTGCATACTTGAACGCCTTAGAGGGCAAGGGTGTGTGCATTGTAACAGTTAACGATTACCTTGCAAAGCGTGACTCTGAGTGGATGGGACAGGTTCATGAGTTCCTTGGCTTAAAAGTCGGAGTAGTTTTAAACTCCATGACCAATGATGAGCGCCGTGAGGCATATAACTGCGATATCACCTATGTAACAAACAATGAGCTCGGATTTGATTATCTGAGAGACAACATGGTTATTTATAAGGAACAGCTTGTTCAGAGAGGTCTTCATTATGCGATCATCGATGAGGTCGATTCCGTATTGATCGACGAGGCACGTACACCGCTTATCATTTCCGGACAGAGCGGCAAATCCACCCGTCTTTATGAGGCTTGTGACATCTTAGCACAGCAGATGAAACGTGGCGAGGATGTACCGGAGTATTCCAAGATGGATGCTATTATGGGTATCGAGCAGGAAGAAACAGGTGATTTCCTTGTCAATGAGAAGGACAAGGTTGTCAGCCTGACACAGGAGGGTGTGAAAAAAGTTGAGCAGTTCTTCAAGATCGGTAACCTTGCAGATGCAGAAAATCTTGAGATCCAGCACAATGTGATTCTTGCGCTGCGTGCACACAACCTGATGTTCCGCGATCAGGATTACGTTGTAAAAGATGATGAGGTACTGATCGTTGATGAGTTTACCGGACGTATCATGCCGGGACGCCGTTATTCGGATGGTCTGCATCAGGCAATCGAGGCAAAAGAGCATGTAAAAGTAAAACGTGAGAGCAAGACTCTTGCAACGATCACGTTCCAGAACTTCTTTAATAAATTTGACAAAAAATCCGGTATGACAGGTACGGCACTGACTGAGGAAAAAGAGTTCCGTGATATCTATGGCATGGATGTTATCGAGATCCCGACCAACAGACCGGTCATCCGTGTGGACAAACAGGATGCTGTTTATAAGACAAAGAAAGAAAAATATCATGCAGTTGTCGAGGAAGTAAAAGCTGCCCACGCAAAGGGACAGCCGGTACTGGTTGGTACGATCACGATCGATGTATCTGAGACGATCAGTGCGATGTTAAAGAGAGAGGGAATCCCACATACTGTTTTGAATGCGAAGTTCCATGAGCTTGAGGCTGAAATCGTAGCCGCAGCAGGACAGCACGGTGCGGTAACGATCGCTACAAATATGGCTGGTCGTGGTACGGATATTAAACTGGATGATGATGCAAAAGAGGCTGGCGGATTAAAAGTTATTGGTACAGAGCGCCATGAGTCAAGACGTATTGATAATCAGCTGCGTGGACGTTCCGGACGTCAGGGAGATCCGGGTGAATCCCAGTTCTTCATTTCCCTGGAAGATGATCTGATGCGTCTGTTCGGTTCAGAAAAGCTGATGGATATCTTTAATACACTGGGTGTTCCTGAAAATGAACAGATCCAACATAAGATGTTAACCTCTGCGATCGAGAAAGCGCAGACAAAGATTGAGGGTAACAACTTTGGTATCCGTAAGAATCTTCTTGAGTATGATCAGGTTATGAACGATCAGAGAGAGATCATTTATGCAGAGCGTATGCGTGTATTAAACGGAGAGAACATGCGTGATGTGATTTTCAAGATGATCACAGACCGTGTTGAGAGCTGTGTGGATACCTGCATTTCTTCTGAGCTGCCGAAAGAAGAGTGGGATTTAAACGAGTTAAATCAGCTTCTGACAGATATTATCCCATTAGAGCCTGTAAATGCTGCTGATGTGGACAGTGTTAAGAACAACAAAGAATTAAAACATCTCTTAAAAGAGCGTGCAGTGAAACTGTATGAGGCAAAAGAGACAGAATTCCCGGAGCCGGAGCAGTTCCGTGAATTAGAGCGTGTAGTACTGTTGAAAGTCATCGACCGCAAGTGGATGGATCATATTGATGATATGGATCAGCTTCGTCAGGGTATCGGCTTACAGGCATACGGACAGAGAGATCCGCTGGTTGAATACAAGATGGCAGGATTTGATATGTTTGACGATATGATCGCCAACATTCAGGAAGATACAGTCCGTCTGCTGTACCATGTCAAGATCGAGCAGAAGGTAGAGCGCGAGCAGGTTGCGAAAGTAACCGGTACTAATAAGGATGAAACGGCAACCAATACACCAAAGAAACGTGCGGCTGCTAAAGTATATCCAAATGATCCGTGCCCATGTGGTTCCGGTAAAAAATACAAACAGTGCTGTGGAAGAATGGCATAAAATTAAAAAATAATAAAAAAGCGTCATGTTTATGGAGTGATTCATAGATGTGGCGCTTTTTACTTTATAGGATGAGCTGCTTAGCAGACGGGGGGCGCTAAATTGTGGTTTGCTGAGGCATGCGTCGCCCACCTAAATGGTGTTTCGTAGGTTTGTGAGTGGCATCTTGCGCAAAGCCGGAGTAATTTTGGTTCCGTTGTACGAAAATAAGAAAAGTCTAAGTGTGTCTGAGTTAGATTTTCGCGAAGTGACGTGAACGGCAACAACGAGTCATCCATGACTCGATGCTGCCTTGTTCTGCCATCCATGGCAGAACATCACTGTGTAACTACAGACACACTAAGATTTTCTAATTTTCTCCCAAAGTCACAAAATCAGCTTCGGCTTTGCGCAAGATGCCAGCTGTCAGGTTGTGAACACCATTTGAGTGGGAGGTTCATCTCAAAACTGGGGCGTAGGTGTGGATTTTTGATATTCGCACGAATGAAAATATGCTTAAAATCCTAAGGTGCTGTATCATTGATATTCAGCCTGATGACTTGCTAGAATCTTAATCTGCTGTATTGTTATCAAACAGTATAGTCCACTACACCTCACTTTTCCGCTTTGCAGACTAAAAATTCATTCTGCATTATTTTGCTTAACAGCAGTTTTAAAATACAATAATAGTTTCATAAATCACCAGACTAATAACGCAGAATATTTTTTAATCAGATTCACACATAAAACACTAAAAATTTACGCACTACCCAAGGTTGTAAAATGAGTTCCCCAGCGAAGGGTGGTTCACAACCTTGCGGCTGGCAAATCGCATCAAACCGGGACTTGTTTTGTGACTTTGGAAGAAAATTAGGCAATCTTAGTCTGCCTGTTCGTAACACAGTGTTGTGCTGCCATGGACGGCAGCACAAGTCCTAATGTGCCCGGACGGCACATTTAGGACGCACACGTCACTCCACCACAACCTAAGCAGGCAGACCTAGATTGCCTTATTTTCGGACAACGGAACAAAACAGTCCCGGCTTGATGCAATTTGCCAATCGTAACACCCCCAGAACCACCCTACACAGGGAAACTCACATCACAACCACAAATCATCATTTGATGAGTATCTTCTATAATAGAAGAAACACAAAAAGTGAAAAAAGTACTTGCATTTCTGCAAATCATCGTGTATACTAAGCATTGCTGTGACATTGATAGCGTAGAAGCGTGAGGTTGCTGCCGATATGGCAGGTTTTCCGTGGAGCGAATGTCAAGTTAGGAAACTGGCGACAAGTCACTGTATACGAGTAACATCTACAAAGTAGAAACAACGTGCGGGCAGACCGGAAGGCTGTCAGAAGAACTTTAAGCATTCGATGGTGCAAAGAAGTTTCTTTTTATGGGTAAAAGCTCATGATACGCACGGGAATGTGTGCAGTCACCGCTTGTCGTACCAAAGCGAGTTTATCGCTTGCAAAAGTGCGAAAAGGAGGCGACTTTTTTTATGGCAAGTCAAGTAATGAGAATCACATTAAAAGCTTATGATCACGAATTAGTAGATTCATCAGCAAAAAAAATCATCGAGACTGTAAAGAAGAACGGATCACAGGTGAGCGGACCGGTACCTCTTCCTACTAAGAAGGAAGTAGTTACTATCTTAAGAGCTACTCACAAATATAAGGATTCCCGCGAGCAGTTCGAGCAGAGAACTCATAAAAGACTGATCGATATCGTAACACCAACTCAGAAAACAGTTGATGCTTTATCTCGTTTAGAGATGCCGGCTGGTGTATACATCGATATCAAAATGAAGAACAAATAATTCTTCAAACAAATTTGTTAATATCCTGAAGGGTTTTATATAGAAGCAAAGAATGTTCGGCATCAGCCTCCATTCTATGTGGTTTTCCACATCCACTTATATGGACTTTCTAGGATGAACGGTTCCGCTACCCCACATCGATGGGCATGAAGCGTTCCGCTGTAGAGTAAACAGGAGGTAAAAGAATGAAGAAAGCGATTTTAGCAACAAAAGTCGGAATGACTCAAATCTTCAACGCAGACGGCGTATTAGTGCCGGTTACTGTATTGGAAGCTGGTCCTTGCTCCGTAACACAGATCAAAACTGTAGAGAACGACGGATACAGCGCGGTTCAGGTTGCATTTGCAGACAAGAAAGAAAAAGTTGTCAGCAAAGATGCAAATGGTAAGAAAGAAATCAGAAACAGACATGGCGTAAACAAAGCTCAGATGGGACACTTTGCAAAAGCTGGTGTATCCGGAAAGAGATATGTCAGAGAGTTCAAATTTGAGAACGCAGACGAGTACAAACTTGGAGATGTTATCAAAGCTGATATTTTTGCAGAGGGCGACAAGATCGACGCTACTGCAATTTCCAAAGGTAAAGGTTTCCAGGGCGCTATCAAGAGATTAGGACAGCATAGAGGTCCTATGGCTCATGGTTCTAAATTCCATCGTCATCAGGGTTCTAACGGTGCATGTTCTTCACCGAGCCGTGTATTCAAAGGAAAAGGAATGCCTGGACATATGGGAAGCGTAAAAGTTACAACACAGAATCTTGAAGTTGTAAGAGTTGACGCTGAGAACAACCTGCTCTTAGTTAAAGGTGCTGTACCAGGCGCTAAGAAATGCATGGTAACAATCAAAGAAACTGTAAAAGCAGGTAAATAGTGCTTAGATAGGAAAGGAGGAAACAACAATGGCTAACGTAGCTGTTTATAATATGGAAGG
This sequence comes from Roseburia sp. OF03-24, assembly GCF_003463035.1. NCBI lineage: Bacteria > Bacillati > Bacillota > Clostridia > Lachnospirales > Lachnospiraceae > Roseburia > Roseburia sp. OF03-24. Next base: position 59,303 of record NZ_QSCK01000012.1, read on the forward strand.
CAAAGAAGTAGGAAGCCTGGAGTTAAACGATGCTGTTTTCGGAGTAGAAGTTAACGAGCATCTTGTACACATGGCAGTACTTCAGCAGCTTGCAAATAACCGTCAGGGAACTCAGAAAGCAAAAACACGTTCTGAAGTTCGCGGTGGTGGTAGAAAACCATGGAGACAGAAAGGAACCGGTCATGCAAGACAGGGTTCAACAAGAGCTCCACAGTGGACTCATGGTGGAGTTGTATTTGCTCCGGTACCAAGAGACTACTCTTTCAAATTAAACAAAAAAGAGAAGAGAGCAGCATTAAAATCTGCACTCACATCCAGAGTAAATGAGAGCAAGCTCATCGTTGTTGATGAGTTAAAACTTGACTCCATTAAGACAAAGAACTTCGTTCAGGTTCTGAACAACTTAAAAGTTGAGAAAGCATTAGTTGTATTAAACGATATGGATGCAAACGTGATCAAATCTGCAAGCAACGTTCCGACTGTTAAAACTGCTCAGACAAACGAGTTAAACGTATTTGATGTATTAAAATATGATACAGTTGTTGTAACAAAAGACGCTGTTAAGACTATCGAGGAGGTGTATGCATAATGGCAAACGTACAGTATTATGATGTAATCCTCAAACCGGTTATTACCGAGAAATCCATGGCAGCTATGGCTGAGAAGAAATATACTTTCTTAGTTCATCCGGAAGCAAATAAGACCATGATCAAAGAAGCAGTTGAGAAAATGTTCGAGGGCACAAAAGTTGCCAGCGTTAACACCATGAACATGGATGGAAAGAACAAAAGACGTGGCATGGTTTATGGAAAAACTGCTAAGACAAAGAAAGCTATCGTTCAGTTAACAGAAGACAGCAAAGATATCGAGATCTTCGCTGGACTGTAAGATATACTTTAGATAGCAAACTAAGCGCAGCGATGCGCGATAACAAACATCGAAAGGAGAACAACAATGGGAATTAAGACATATAACCCATATACACCTTCCAGAAGAAATATGACTGGCTCTGATTTCTCCGAGATCACAAAAACAACTCCGGAAAAATCACTGGTAACTTCTTTAAAGAAGAACGCTGGTCGTAACAATCAGGGTAAAATCACTGTAAGACACCATGGCGGTGGAAACAGAAGAAAATACAGAGTTATCGATTTCAAGAGAAACGGTAAAGACGGAATCCCGGCTAAAGTAGTCGGAATCGAGTACGATCCGAACAGAACAGCTAACATCGCTTTGATCTGCTATGCAGATGGCGAGAAAGCATATATCCTTGCTCCGGCTGGTTTAACAGACGGCATGACAGTTATGAGCGGTGCAACTGCAGAAGTTCGTGTTGGTAACTGCTTACCACTTGAGAATATCCCGGTTGGTACTCAGGTACACAACATCGAGTTATATCCGGGTAAGGGTGGACAGTTAGTTCGTTCCGCTGGTATGAGCGCTCAGTTAATGGCTAAAGAAGGAAAATATGCAACACTTCGTCTTCCTTCAGGCGAAATGCGTATGGTACCTTTAAAATGCCGCGCAACCATCGGTGTTATCGGAAACGGTGATCACAACTTAGTTAACATCGGTAAAGCAGGACGTAAACGTCACATGGGTGTTCGCCCGACAGTTCGTGGTTCTGTTATGAACCCGAATGACCATCCACACGGAGGTGGTGAAGGACGTGCTCCGATCGGACGTCCGGGTCCATGTACTCCTTGGGGTAAACCTGCTCTTGGTCTTAAGACTAGAAAGAAGAATAAAGCTTCTAACAAGTTAATCGTAAGACGTAGAGATGGTAAAGCCTTAAAATAATAAGCTGGGGCTTATTATTTTAAGGCTTGGAAGAAGCAGAAAGCGCTTCTTCCGGTTCGTGGCAATAACTGATAAAAACAGATGTGTTTTTTGAAATTGCAACGGTGACTGGATGAGGAGCAGAAACTGTTTCTTCCGGTCTTTGAAAAAATAATAAAAAATTAGAAAACCGGGAGAAGTTTTGCTTGCTTCTTCCGGTAATCTCTGATATAATAAACAAGATGTTCGGAGTCCGAGGAAACACACGGCAGTGTGTAAAGGGGACTGACAAAATAGGAGGTAAATTATGGCTCGTTCATTAAAAAAAGGACCATTCGCTGATGCCAGCCTGCTGAAAAAAGTAGACGCTATGAATGCATCTGGTGACAAATCTGTTATTAAGACATGGTCACGTCGTTCTACAATCTTCCCTCAGTTCGTTGGTCATACCATCGCTGTTCATGACGGAAGAAAACATGTACCTGTATATGTAACAGAAGATATGGTTGGACATAAACTTGGTGAGTTCGTTGCAACAAGAACTTACAGAGGACATGGAAAAGACGAAAAGAAATCAGGCGTTAGATAAGATATTTGAAAGGAGGTTTCATCCATGGCTAAGGGACATAGAAGTCAGATTAAAAGAGAAAGAAATGAAGTAAAAGATACCAGACCTTCCGCTAAGTTATCTTACGCAAGAGTGTCTGTTCAGAAAGCTTGTTTCGTATTAGACGCAATCCGTGGAAAGGATGTTCAGACAGCATTAGCTATTGTAACATACAATCCAAGATATGCTTCAAGCTTAGTAAAGAAATTATTAGAGTCAGCAATCGCAAACGCTGAAAACAACAATGGAATGAAAGCAGAAAACCTTTATGTTGCAGAGTGCTACGCAAATAAAGGACCGACAATGAAGAGAATCAGACCGAGAGCACAGGGTAGAGCTTACAGAATCGAAAAGAGAATGAGCCACATCACAATCGTGCTTGACGAGAAATAAGGAGGTCAAATATGGGACAGAAAGTTAATCCACATGGCTTAAGAGTCGGCGTTATCAAAGACTGGGACTCTAAGTGGTATGCGGAAGCAGATTTTGCAGATTTCTTAGTAGAAGATTACAATATCAGAACATATCTGAAAAAGAAATTATATGCAGCAGGTGTTTCTAAGATTGAGATCGAAAGAGCATCTGACCGTGTGAAAGTTATCATCTACACAGCTAAACCAGGTGTAGTAATCGGAAAAGGCGGAGCTGAGATCGAGAAGATCAAAGGCGAAGTTCAGAAATTCACAGATAAGAAATTAGTTGTTGATATCAAAGAAGTTAAAAGACCGGATCGTGATGCTCAGTTAGTAGCTGAGAACATTGCATTACAGTTAGAAAACCGTGTTTCTTTCCGTAGAGCAATGAAATCCTGCATGGGAAGAACCATGAAATCAGGAGCAAAGGGAATCAAAACATCCTGTTCCGGACGTCTTGGCGGTGCTGATATGGCTCGTACAGAGTTCTACTCTGAGGGAACTATTCCGCTTCAGACATTAAGAGCTGATATTGATTATGGATTCGCTGAAGCAGATACAACCTACGGTAAAGTTGGTGTTAAGGTCTGGATCTACAAAGGCGAGGTACTTCCTACAAGAGCTAATAAGGAAGGAGGAGTACAGTAATGTTAATGCCAAAAAGAGTAAAACATCGTAAACAGTTCCGTGGCTCTATGAGCGGAAAGGCTACAAGAGGTAATACGATCACTTATGGTGAGTATGGTATTATTTCAACTGAGCCATGCTGGATCAAAGCAAACCAGATCGAGGCAGCCCGTGTTGCGATGACAAGATATATCAAACGTGGTGGTAAAGTTTGGATCAAAATTTTCCCAGAGAAACCAATTACTCATAAACCTATGGGTGTTCGTATGGGTAAAGGAAAGGGTGCTCCAGAGTACTGGGTAGCCGTTGTGAAACCAGGTCGTGTATTATTTGAAATCTCCGGTGTTCCGGAAGACGTTGCGAAAGAAGCGTTACGTCTTGCTACACACAAATTACCTTGCAAATGTAAAGTAGTTTCACGTGCAGATTTAGAAGGCGGTGTATCAAATGAAAACTAGTAAATATTTAGAAGAATTAAAAGGCCAGTCTGTAACAGACTTAAATGCGCAGTTAGTAGAAGCTAAAAAAGAACTTTTCAATTTGAGATTCCAGAACGCAACGAATCAGCTGGACAACACAAGCAGAATCAAAGAAGTAAGAAAGAATATTGCAAGAATTCAGACAATCATTACTGAGAAAGAAAAAGTTGCGCAGTAGGATTCCAGAAAGGAGATTAATCGGTCGTGGAAGAAAGAAATCTTAGAAAAACACGTGTTGGTATTGTTGTAAGCGACAAGATGGATAAAACAATCACTGTTGCAATCCAGGATAACGTAAGACATCCTCTTTACAACAAGATCGTTAAGAAAACATACAAATTAAAAGCTCATGACGAGAATAACGAATGTAAGATCGGTGATAAAGTAAAAGTTATGGAGACAAGACCATTATCGAAAGATAAGAGATGGAGACTTGTAGAAATCATGGAAAGAGCAAAATAATTAAAGGAGGCTACAAGCATGGTACAACAGGAAAGTAGACTTAAGGTAGCCGATAACACAGGAGCAAGAGAGTTACTCGTTATTCGTGTTATGGGTGGATCTACTAGAAGATATGCGAATATTGGTGATGTAGTAGTTGCTACGGTCAAAGAGGCAACACCAGGCGGTGTTGTTAAAAAAGGTGATGTCGTAAAAGCTGTAGTTGTTCGTTCAGTAAAAGGCGCACGTCGTAAAGACGGTTCTTATATCAAATTTGATGAAAACGCAGCAGTTATTATTAAAGATGACAAAACTCCAAGAGGAACACGTATTTTTGGACCAGTAGCAAGAGAGCTTCGTGAGAAACAGTTCATGAAAATTGTTTCCTTAGCTCCGGAAGTATTGTAGGAGGACCAGGATATGGCAACCATGAAAATTAAAAAAGGCGATATGGTCAAAGTGATCGCTGGTAAAGATAAAGACAAAGAAGGCAAAGTTATTGCTGTAAATACAAAGAACAATACCGTTCTGGTAGAGGGTATCAACATGGTGACAAAACATGCAAAACCAAGCATGGCTAATCAGCAGGGTGGTATCATCCATCAGGAGGGACCTGTTGACATTTCAAACGTTATGTATCTTCACAAAGGAACAGCTACCCGCGTAGGTTTCAAGATGGATGGAGATAAAAAAGTACGTTTCGCAAAGAAAACAGGCGAAGTGATCGATTAATTGAAGAGAGGAGGCAAAACAGTTGAGCAGACTTAAAGAACAGTACCAGAATGAGATCGTAGATGCTATGATCAAAAAATTTGGATATAAAAATATCATGGAAGTGCCGAAGCTCGATAAGATCGTTGTAAACATGGGCGTTGGCGAAGCAAAAGAGAACGCAAAATTATTAGAAGCTGCAATCAAAGATATGGAGACAATCACAGGTCAGAAAGCAGTTCCTACAAAAGCTAAAAACGCGATTGCAAACTTCAAGATCAGAGAAGGAATGGCAATCGGTTGTAAGACAACACTGCGTGGCGAGAAGATGTACGAGTTTATGGATCGTTTAATCAACCTTGCATTACCGCGTGTACGTGACTTCAGAGGTGTTAACCCGAATGCATTTGACGGCCGTGGAAACTATGCCCTTGGTATCAAAGAGCAGTTAATCTTCCCGGAGATCGAGTATGATAAAGTTGATAAAGTTCGTGGTATGGATATCATTTTCGTTACCACAGCAAAAACAGACGAAGAAGCTCGTGAGTTATTGACATTGTTCAATATGCCGTTCGCCAAATAATAGGAGGGAATTTTAATGGCTAAAACATCTATGAAAGTAAAACAGCAGCGTAAACCAAAGTTCTCTACCAGAGCTTACACACGTTGCAAAATTTGTGGACGTCCACATTCTGTTTTAAGAAAATACGGAATCTGCAGAGTATGTTTCCGTGAATTAGCATACAAAGGCCAGATACCAGGCGTTAAGAAAGCAAGCTGGTAATCAGACGGCTGTGTCCGGCATGTACGGCACAGTAACTTAATAAAGGAGGAAATATACATCATGACAACAAGTGATCCAATCGCAGATATGCTTACAAGAATCCGTAACGCAAACACTGCTAAACATGATACAGTTGATGTTCCGGCATCTAAAATGAAAATCGCAATCGCAGATATTCTTGTAGATGAAGGATATATCGAAAAATATGATATCGTTGAAGATGGTAACTTCAAAACAATCCGCATCACATTAAAATATGGTGCAGATAAGAATGAAAAGATCATCACAGGACTTAAGAGAATCTCTAAACCAGGTCTTCGTGTATACGCAGGCAAGGATGAGCTTCCTAGAGTACTTGGCGGTTTAGGTATCGCAATCCTTTCTACCAACCAGGGTATCGTAACTGATAAAGAGGCTAGAAAGCTTCAGGTTGGTGGCGAAGTATTAGCATTCGTATGGTAAATTTTGCCCGCCATTGGACGGACAAAATTGAAAGAACCTTCGGTTCTTTCGGTATATTTTAAGCCTTTCATACAATGTTATTTAAAACTTTCATTTCTTCCGGGTTATTGCAACCTGGGAGAGAAGGTTCTTAAAGAATCAGGTAACTACGGCGTAAGCCGCAATTATACATTCACGATGGCAGGTCATGCGATCTGTTGTCACAAAAAAATTTAGGAGGTACGGGCATGTCACGTATAGGAAGAATGCCAATCGCAGTTCCGGCTGGTGTTACAGTGGATATTGCAGAAAATAATCATGTGACTGTAAAAGGTCCTAAGGGAACTCTGGAAAGAACCCTTCCATCTGAGATGGACATCAAATTAGAGGGTGACGAGATCATCGTTACAAGACCTAACGATTTGAAGAAAATGAAATCCTTACACGGATTAACAAGAACACTGATCAACAACATGGTTGTTGGTGTTACCAATGGATATACCAAGGAACTCGAGGTTAACGGTGTTGGTTACAGAGCTTCTAAAGCTGGTAAAGTGCTCACACTGAACTTAGGATATTCTCATCCGGTTGAGATGGAAGATCCTGAAGGACTTGAGTCCAAAGTTGATGGAAATAAAATCATTGTATCTGGTATCGATAAAGAAAAAGTTGGCCAATACGCAGCTGAAATCAGAGATAAGAGAAGACCTGAGCCTTACAAAGGAAAAGGTATCAAATATGCTGATGAAGTTATTAGACGTAAAGTTGGTAAGACTGGTAAGAAATAATTAAAGGAGTGACGAAAAATGGTTAGTAAGAAATCAAGAACAGCAGTTCGCGAAAACAAACATAGAAGAATGCGTCATCATCTTGCAGGTACAGCGATGAGACCACGTCTGGCTGTTTTCAGAAGTAATAATCATATGTACGCTCAGATTATTGACGATACAGTTGGAAATACACTTGTTTCTGCATCTACACTTGATAAGGATGTAAAAGCAGAGTTAGAGAAGACCAATAACGTCGAAGCAGCAGCTAAGCTTGGTACTGTTATTGCAAAGAAAGCTTTAGACAAGGGTATTTCAACGGTTGTCTTTGATAGAGGCGGCTTTATATATGCAGGTAAAGTAAAGGCATTAGCCGAAGCAGCAAGAGAAGCTGGTTTAGACTTTTAATAGGAGGAAACGCAAAACATGAAACGTGAAATCATTGATGCTAGTCAATTAGAATTAAACGAAAAAGTGGTATCAATTAAACGTGTAACAAAAGTTGTTAAAGGTGGACGTAACTTCCGTTTTACAGCTTTAGTTGTTGTCGGCGACGGCAATGGCCATGTTGGTGCTGGCTTAGGAAAAGCATCCGAGATTCCGGAAGCAATCCGTAAAGGAAAAGAAGATGCTATGAAGAAACTCATCACTGTAAAATTAGATGAGGTTGGCAGTGTTACACATGATGTTACCGGAAAACATACAGGTGCATCTGTATTATTAAAGAAATCTCCAGAAGGTACTGGTATCATCGCCGGTGGTCCTGCTCGTAACGTATGTGAGCTGGCTGGTATTAAAAATATCCGTACAAAATCTCTGGGATCTAACAACAAGCAGAATGTTGTTCTTGCAACAATCAATGCTTTAAGTCAGTTAAAATCCCCGGAAGAAGTTGCAAAACTTCGTGGAAAATCAGTTGAAGAGATTGTAGGTTAAGGAGGAGTTTTAAGATGGCAGATAAGAAATTAAAAGTAACACTTGTAAAATCTACAATCGGTGCTGTTCCGAAGAACAAAAAAACAATCGAAGCACTTGGACTGAATAAGTTATATAAAACTGTTGAGCTGCCAGATAACGCAGCAACAGCAGGTGCACTTCGTAAAGTAGCACCTTATGTAAAGGTAGAAGAGATCTAATAATAAGATAAGGAGGTGTCAGTAATGGACTTATCCAATTTACAGGCAGCAGCAGGTTCTGCACATAGCGATAATTTCAGAAGAGGACGTGGACACGGTTCAGGAAACGGTAAGACTGCTGGTAAGGGACACAAGGGACAGAAAGCTCGTTCCGGAGCTCCGAGACCAGGTTTTGAAGGTGGTCAGATGCCGTTATACAGAAGATTGCCAAAGAGAGGTTTCAAATGCAGAAACTCTAAGACAATCATCGGAATCAACCTTTCCGCCCTTGAGGCATTTGAGAACGATTCCGTTGTTTCAGTAGAGACATTAATCGAGGCTGGTATCGTTAAAAATCCTAGAGATGGAGTTAAGATTCTGGGTAATGGCGAACTTACTAAGAAACTCACCGTTCAGGCAAATGCATTCAGCGCAGCTGCAAAAGAAAAAATTGAGGCTCTTGGTGGAAAAGCAGAGGTGATCTAATGCTGGAAACACTCCGTAATGCATTCAAGATTAAAGATATTCGAAACAGAATTATTTTTACATTTCTCATGTTAGTTGTAATCAGGATCGGAAGCCAGCTTCCGATTCCTGGTGTTAACAATGAACTGTTTTCAAACTGGTTTGCAAGTCAGACCGCAGATGGAATGGGATTTTTTGATGCAATTACCGGTGGATCATTCTATAACATGTCAATCTTTGCATTGAACATTACACCGTATATTACTTCATCCATTATTATGCAGCTTCTCACTATCGCAATTCCAAAACTGGAAGAGATGCAGCGCGACGGAGAAGAAGGACGTAAAAAGATTGCAGAGATTACCAGATATCTTACAGTAGCTCTTGCTTTAATTGAAGCGATCGCAATGGCAATCAGCTTTAAGAGAGGTCAGATGTTACAGAGTGATGGTATTCTTACAATTATTATGATTATTTTCACATTAACTGCAGGATCAGCAGTATTAATGTGGATTGGTGAGCGTATTACAGAAAAAGGTGTTGGAAATGGTATTTCTATCGTACTTACCATTAACATCATCTCCCGTATTCCAAATGATATGGGTACACTGTATCAGCAGTTCATCACAGGAAAATCCATACCTAAGGGAATTCTTGCGGCAGTAATCATTATTGCAATCATTGTTGCAATGGTCGTATTTGTCGTATTCTTACAGGGCGGCGAGAGAAGAATCCCGGTTCAGTATTCCAAAAAGATTCAGGGAAGAAAACAGGTTGGCGGTCAGTCAACATATATCCCGTTAAAGGTTAATACCGGTGGTGTTATCCCGGTTATCTTTGCACAGTCTTTGTTGCAGACACCGGTTATCATTGCAAGTCTTCTTGGAAAAGGAAACGGAACCGGTATCGGAAGCAAGATTTTAAAAGGAATGTCCCAGTCAAACTGGTGCAATCCGAATGAGCCGGTTTATTCCATCGGATTGGTGGTATACATCGTACTTATCATTGCTTTCGCTTACTTCTATACTTCAATTACATTCAATCCCTTAGAGATTGCTAATAATATGAAGAAAGCCGGCGGATTTATTCCGGGTATCAGACCTGGTAAACCAACCAGTGATTATCTGAACCGGATGTTAAATTACATTGTATTTATAGGAGCAGTAGCACTTGCATTTATCGCATTCGTTCCGATCTTCTTCAACGGAGTATTCGGTGCCGATGTATCATTTGGTGGAACATCTATCATAATTATTGTAGGTGTTGTCATTGAGACATTAAAACAGATCGAATCACAGATGCGTGTTCGTTACTATAAAGGATTTTTAAATGATTAATCTGACGGCGTAAGTCAGATTTGCAAAGGAGCAACGCTGGGCTTTTAAAGTTCAGCGTTACTTTCCTATATAAGCAATATTTGTATGATGAAGGTATTTTGGACAATGGAGGTATTAGTGTGAAAAATAAGATTTTTCACACGCAAGATTAGTGCTTACGCACAAATCTTGAGATGCGTAAAAAGCAACGCAGGAAGGAAGAATTTTATGAAGATTATCATGTTAGGAGCTCCGGGAGCAGGAAAAGGAACACAGGCGAAGCAGATTGCAGATAAATATCGTATCCCGCATATCTCAACCGGTGATATTTTCCGTGCAAACATCAAGAATGGAACCGAGCTTGGAAAGAAAGCAAAACAGTATATGGATCAGGGTTTATTAGTGCCGGATGAGTTAACCTGCGATCTTGTTATGGACAGAATCGGACAGGATGACTGTGAGAATGGATTTATACTTGATGGTTTTCCAAGAACTATTCCGCAGGCAGAAGCACTTACAGCTGCACTTGAGAAGATCAATGAAAAAATGGATTATGCAATCGATGTGGATGTACCGGATGAAAACATCGTAAATCGTATGAGCGGAAGACGCGCATGCTTAAACTGTGGTGCTACATACCACATTGTTTCCATTCCAACAAAGGTAGAGGGAATCTGCGACAGATGCGGACAGCCGGTTGTCTTAAGAGATGATGATAAACCGGAGACCGTTCAGAAAAGACTTACAGTATATCATGAGCAGACCCAGCCATTGATCGATTATTACAAGAAACAGAGTATCTTAAAAACAGTTGACGGTACGCAGCCGATGGAAAAGGTATTTGCAGATATCGTTGCGATTTTAGGCGAGTAGAGGAACCGGAGTAATGGCTGTAACAATAAAATCTTCCCAGGAAATAGAACTGATGCGCCAGGCAGGAAAGATTCTTGCAAAGGTGCATGAGGGATTAAAAAAAGAATTAAAACCCGGAATGTCGACACTTGATATTGACAGGATCGGGGAGGAAATGATTCGGAGTTTTGGATGCGAACCATCTTTTAAGAATTATCAGGGATATCCGGCATCCGTCTGTGTCTCCATCAATGAAGAAGTTGTACACGGGATTCCGCGCAAAGACAGAATCATTGAAGAGGGAGATATTGTAAGTCTTGATACCGGTGTGATCTATAAAGGGTATCAGTCAGATGCCGCAAGGACACATGGTGTTGGCGAGATCACTGAGGATGCAAGACTTCTGATCGAACGTACCAGACAGAGCTTTTTTGAAGGAATGAAATATGCAGTGGCAGGAAATCATCTGCATGATATTTCAGGTGCGATCGGTGATTATGCCGAGAGTTTTGGCTATGGTGTGGTACGGGATTTATGTGGACACGGAATCGGTACACATATGCATGAGGACCCGGAGATCCCGAATTACCGCAAATTCCGCAGGGGCATTAAGCTGAAAGCCGGAATGACATTAGCGGTGGAACCCATGATAAATCTGGGAACAGAGAGAGTCGTATGGATGGATGATGACTGGACCGTAGTGACAGAGGATATGGATCTTTCGGCTCATTATGAAAATACCATACTGATCCGGGAGGGAAAACCGGAAATATTATCACTTACGGATTCTGAAATCGCCGAAGGAATCTGGAGTAATGATCCAATTCTGTAAAGCATAGAGAAAAGAACCGGAGGATATTTCAGAAATGGAATTTGCAAAATCCAAGTCGGGACACGACAGAAATCAGATTTATCTTATCAAAGAAAAAGATGAAAAATCTGTATATCTGGTAAATGGAACAAGCCGTACACTGGATATGCCAAAGAAAAAAAATGCAAAGCATATTCAGATTATCAAAAATTTACCGATAGAAGTTACGGAGATTCTGGATGAAAATTTATCAGATCTTACAGTAAAAAGAGCAATCAAACAGTACTGCCGTATAAATGAAGGCAGACAGGAATCATAAAATAGGAGGATTTATTCAATGTCAAAAGCAGACGTAATTGAAGTAGAAGGAACCGTTGTTGAGAAACTCCCGAACGCATTTTTTAAAGTGGAGTTAGAGAATGGACATCAGATTTTAGCAACCATCAGCGGAAAACTTCGCATGAACTTTATTCGTATTTTACCGGGTGATAAAGTTACCATCGAGATGTCTCCATATGACCTGACTAAGGGAAGAATCATCTGGAGAGACAAATAAGATTTTATTACAGATCTTATACAAAATAATAGTTGACTTCTAAACAGTGTCCGTGCTATAATGTTAGACGGACACTTTTGGATAGTGCCTTTTTGTGCGTGCATATTTCAGTGCAACAACACAAAAAAGAGCCTTGTTAAGAAAGGAGGATTTGCTGTGAAGGTAAGATCATCAGTTAAACCTATTTGCGAAAAATGCAAAGTCATCAAGAGAAAAGGAAGCATCAGAATTATCTGTGAGAATCCGAAACACAAACAGAGACAGGGTTGATTTAGTTCTTGTCATATTTGTGCCAATGGGGTAATATGCGCATTTTAATGAGCAGAAACCCGCCAAATTATGTGCGGCTGCAGTGGAACGCCTGGTAGGGTTGTTCACACTGTTATCATAATCAGACAGCCGGGATAGCTGCTTTTTTATGTCTACATACCGAGGACATAAAGGGACATATCCAAATAAGAAGAAAGACGGATGGGACACACATTTCAGGCCGCTGACAACGGAGCTGTCTCAGATGATTTTCCGAAATAAAGTCACAACGTCAGGTGATTTGAGAAATGAAACAATATAACAGGTGCAGAATGCATCGGATGAATTAATGGAGGTTAAAAAGCACATGGCTCGTATTGCAGGTGTAGATTTACCAAGAGAAAAACGCATCGAGATCGGTTTGACATACATCTACGGAATTGGTAGAACAAGCTCTAGCCGTATCCTTGCAGCAGCAAACGTAAATCCTGATACTCGTGTCAGAGATTTAACAGACGATGAAGTAAAGAGAATCAGCGCAGTAATCGATGAGACTCAGTTAGTAGAAGGTGATTTAAGAAGAGAGATCGCTTTCAATATCAAGAGACTTCAGGAGATCGGATGCTATCGTGGAATCCGTCACAGAAAAGGTCTTCCGGTTCGTGGACAGAAGACAAAGACAAACGCAAGAACCCGTAAAGGTCCAAAGCGTACCGTTGCAAATAAGAAAAAATAAAGTTTCCTGAGGTACGCTTCAGAGAACTGTTGCTAACAAGAAAAAATAATTCTGGCAACAGAAGTAATTCGTATCAGTCGATATTTTATATTTTAGAGAAAGTAGGTTAGTTTAGATATGGCTAAAGTTACAAAAAAAGTGACAAAAAAGCGTGTAAAGAAAAACGTTGAACGCGGACAGGCACATATTCAGTCATCTTTTAACAATACAATCGTAACTATCACAGATGCTGAAGGTAATGCTTTATCATGGGCAAGTGCCGGTGGTCTTGGATTTAGAGGTTCAAAGAAATCTACTCCGTATGCTGCACAGATGGCAGCTGAGACAGCTACAAAGGCTGCTTTAATCCACGGATTAAAGACTGTAGATGTTATGGTTAAAGGACCGGGTTCAGGAAGAGAAGCAGCGATCCGTGCACTTTCTGCATGTGGTCTTGAGGTTACCAGCATCAAAGACGTAACTCCAGTACCTCACAATGGATGTCGTCCACCAAAACGCAGAAGAGTTTAATTAGGAGGGAAAGACGAAGATGGCAGTAAATAAAGTTCCTGTTCTGAAAAGATGTAGATCACTTGGTTTAGAGCCAAGTTACCTTGGATATGATAAAAAATCCAACAGAGAGTTAAAGAGAGCAAATAAGAAAGTTTCCGAGTACGGACTTCAGTTAAGAGAAAAACAGAAAGCAAAATTCATCTATGGTGTTCTGGAAAAACCTTTCCACAACTACTATGTGAAAGCTGATCAGATGAAGGGCATGACTGGTACAAACTTAATGACCATGTTAGAGTCCAGATTAGATAACGTTGTATTCCGTATGGGATTCGCAAGAACAAGAAAAGAAGCAAGACAGATTGTTGACCACAAATTTATCTTAGTAAATGGTAAACAGGTTAACATTCCTTCTTACTTAGTAAAAGCTGGCGATGTTATCGAGATCAAAGAGAAAAACAAAGGTCTTCAGAGAATGAAAGACATCGTTGAAGTTACCGGCGGAAGATTAGTTCCGGAGTGGTTAGATGTTGACGCTGAGAAATTACAGGGAACTGTAAAAGAATTACCTTCCAGAGAGCAGATCGACGTTCCTGTTGATGAGATGCTTATCGTCGAGTTATATTCTAAGTAATAGTTAAGCAAATTACCCGAGAAGGAGGGACTTTGTAGTGTTCGATTTTCAAAAACCAAAAATTGAAATCGCAGAAATTTCAGAAGACAAGAAGTACGGAAAGTTTGTTGTAGAACCTTTGGAAAGAGGCTATGGTACGACACTTGGTAATTCTTTAAGAAGAATCATGCTTTCTTCTTTACCGGGTGCTGCTGTAAGCCAGGTTAAGATCGACGGTGTTTTACATGAATTCAGTTCCATTCCTGGTGTTAAGGAAGATGTAACTGAGATTATTATGAATATCAAAAATCTTGCCATCAGAAATAACAGCTCTACAAATGAACCTAAAGTTGCTTACATTGAATTCGAGGGCGAAGGTGTAGTCACAGCAGCAGATATCCAGGTTGATTCTGATATTCAGATTTTAAATCCGGATCTGGTAATTGCCAATTTAAATGGCGGACCTGACTGCAAGCTTTACATGGAGCTTACCATTACAAACGGCAGAGGCTATGTAAGTGCAGACAAGAATAAGACAGAGGATATTCCGATCGGCGTTATTGCCATCGACTCTATCTATACACCGGTAGAAAGAGTAAATCTTTTGATTGAAAATACCCGTGTTGGTCAGATTACAGACTATGATAAGCTTACTTTGGACGTTTATACAAACGGTACCTTAGAGCCAGATGAGGCTGTCAGCTTAGCTGCTAAGGTTTTAAGCGAGCATTTAAGTCTTTTCATCGATCTTTCCGAAGCTGCTCAGCAGGCTGATGTCATGATCGAGAAAGAGGACAATGCAAAAGAGAAAGTTCTTGAGATGAATATCGATGAACTTGAGCTTTCCGTTCGTTCTTATAACTGTTTGAAGAGAGCCGGCATTAACACAGTCGAAGAACTGACAAACAGAACACCGGAAGATATGATGAAGGTTCGTAACTTAGGACGTAAATCATTAGAGGAAGTTCTTGCTAAATTAAAAGAGTTAGGACTTCAGTTAAACCAGGGTGAAGAATAAAGCGAGGCGTAAGCCGAGCGCTTTCTTCTGAACTGCTAATGTTCAGAAGATACCTTTCACAGGGTGCGCTACTTATGGAACTGCTAATGTTCCATAAGTTCCTTGTGATTGTCACGCGCTTTCTTCTGAACTGCTAATGTTCAGAAGATACCTTTTTCACCAATACAGGCAGAAACAGTAAGTCCATATGGCATGGAGTATGTCTGGTGTGCAGAGTGTATGCATTTGTTGCTCTGATATGCCTGACGAGGAAATGCGTCAGAGACAGTCAGAGGGATGAGGCAGACGAGATTCTGACACACGGATCATGAGTGGCACTTGGAATGGCACTGTGCGGTATCACAGAACCACTCCGAAACAAGAATATGGCGTCCGGTAAGTAAGTCCAAAGCGCGTGGCCGGGTGTTCCACAAAATGGAGGATATTAAAAATGGCAAAGTATCGTAAATTAAGCAGAACCTCTAGCCAGAGAAAAGCTTTATTAAGAGGTCAGGTAACAGCATTATTAAACAATGGTAAGATTGTTACCACAGAAGCAAAAGCAAAAGAGGTTCGCAAAATCGCTGAGGGAATCATCGCTTTAGCAGTAAAAGAGAAAGACAACTATGAAGAAGTTACTGTAAAAGCAAAAGTTGCCCGCAAAGATAAAGACGGTAAGAGAGTAAAAGAAGTTGTAGACGGTAAGAAAGTTACTGTATACGATGAAGTTGAGAAGACTATCAAGAAAGATAAGCCATCCCGTCTTCATGCTCGTAGAGAGATGTTAAAAGTTCTCTACACCGTAAAAGAAGTTCCGACTGAAGCTGCCGGAAGAAAGAAAAACACCAAAGAAGTTGATCTTGTTGCTAAATTATTCGATGAGATCGCTCCGAAATATGCAGACCGTAACGGTGGTTACACAAGAATCGTAAAGATCGGTCAGCGTAAAGGTGATGGCGCTTTAGAGGTATTACTTGAGTTAGTATAATCACTATCCAAAATATGAGAACGTGAAAAAAGCCAGTCCAGGCTGCAGATGATGCAGACTGGGCTGGCTTTTTTGTATGTTGTAGATAGGTTTGGATATCAAAAGGTGGCTTTCAGTTTTTTGAATGGGAAATTGCACCAAGCCGAGTCAGTTTTGTGCCGTTGTACGAAAATAAGAAAAACTAAGTTTGCCGCCGGGGCATCTATATAAGAAACTTTGCTTCATACAAAGTTTAGAATCGATGTCTGTTATTATCCATGTTGCTGCCCTGTTGCAATAAATTACTTAGAGAAGGGCGGATTTTGGAAGGAACAGTAGAATAGGGCATCAAGTATTGTAAAAGAGCATGCCATCAGGCATGCTCATTCTGTTCTTTCGCTAACGGCAGTGTAAAGATAAATTCCGTACCAACACCCTCGGTACTGATACAGTTGATGTTTTCTCCGTGAGCCTGGATAATCTCTTTTACAATGGAAAGACCAAGACCGGTTCCTTTCTTGTCTTTCCCACGGGAAAGATCGGTTTTATAGAAACGCTCCCAGATTTTCTTGATACTGTCTTTTGGAATACCAATTCCGGTGTCTTTGACGGAAACAAAGACCTTTTCATTTTTTTCGGTCGTCTCGATCGTGATCGATGAATTTGCATGGCTGAATTTGAGTGCATTGTCGATCAGGTTATAAAGCACCTGCTGAATTTTGCTGAAATCAGCAGAGACAAACAGTGTCTCACCGCTTAAGATCAGGTTAAAACTGATATGTTTTTCCATACAGGTTCCCTCAAAGGTCTGTACGGTCATGCGGATTGTGTGATTGATATCAAAACTGGTGATGTCTAACATAACACCGTGTGAGCCGAATTTGTTTAATTCCAGAAGGCTTTTCGTAAGTTTGTTCAAACGTTCTGTCTCAAAAAGGATGATGTTTAAATATTTATCCTGCATTTCAACCGGGATTGTTCCGTCAAGCATTGCTTCTACGTAGCCTTTGATCGAGGTCAGCGGAGAGCGGAAGTCATGTGAGACATTGGAGACAAATTTTCGTTGATCCTCCTCAAGGGTGTTTAATTCATTTGCCATATAGTTGAGCGAGGCAGCAAGATAACCGATCTCATCATTGGAGTGGACATCGATCTTTGCCTCAAAATTTCCAGCGGCATATTCATTGGCGCCTTTGGCAATTTTGCGGATCGGGATATAGACGATCCAGGTAAAGAGGGCTAAAACAACAAACGCTGCCAGAAATAAAAGTGCAAACGTCTGATAGGAAAGATTGGTCAGCAGGTTGGATAAATTGACGATGGAGCTGACCGGTTTATGTATGATCACATAGCCGCGTACTTTGTAATTTACGGTGATCGGTGAAAACACACTTAATGTTTCTGAGTCAAAATGACCGTAAAAGTTTCCGGTGCGGTAATATTTATTTCCAAAATCAGTCACGTCAAAATCGGGGATCACTTCCGGTTCTGTATTTTCTGCCGGAGAGGTGGCAGAAGCTGTATTTAAAAGAATCTGTCCCTGCTTATCAATGATCCAGATCTCACTGGAGAGGTAAGTGCTTAAAGTGGAGAGCTGCGTTTTCATTTCTTCTAATGTTGTGGAACGTTTGAAATAATTCTCTGCATAATTGGAGGAAATCAGCGCAGACTCCCGATAGAGCGTCGAGGCATCCCGGCGCTCTAAGAAGTTAAAAGTAATATGGTAACCAAAGGTTGAAATAATAATAAAACAGATCAGTCCATAGATCAGATAGCCGCCGAGCAGCTTCGGGTAGAGTGTTCGTTTCATATATTTTTAACCTCGAACTTATAACCGATTCCCCAGACAGTCGAGAGACTCCAGCTGTCATTGTCCTTTATTTTCTCACGGAGGCGTTTTACATGGACATCCACGGTGCGGGTGTCGCCGATGTATTCATAGCCCCAGATATGGTCGAGAAGCTGTTCTCTGGTAAATACCTGATTTGGCGAGGATGCTAGGAAATATAAAAGCTCTAATTCCTTTGGCGGCATGTCGATCGGATTGTCCTTATAAATAACAGAGTAGTTGGATAAGTTGACGATCAGATCCGGGTATTTTACGCATTTTAATTCAGGAGCAGGTTCTTCAATTTTGACCGGCTGGTAACGGCGCAAAACGGCTTTGACGCGGGCAACAAGTTCTTTGGAATCGAACGGCTTCATGATATAATCATCTGCTCCAAGTTCAAGACCGAGTACTTTATCAAAAATCTCACCCTTTGCGGAGAGCATGATGATCGGCACGTTTGCTTTTGCACGGACTTCGCGGCATACCTGATAGCCGTCGATGCCCGGAAGCATCAGATCAAGAAGGATCAGGTTCGGATTGTACTGTTCGAATGCTTTTAAGGCTTCTTCACCATCATTTACAATTTTTGTATCAAAACACTCTTTCGTAAGATAAAGAGAGATCAGTTCTGCAATATTATTATCGTCATCGACGATCAGTATTTTTTGTTTTGCTGCCATAAAATTACCTCCTGTTAGTTGTTATTCTGTTTGTAAATCAGACGAAATGGTATTGCTTCGGCAGTGCTTTGTGCATGGGATCAGATAAAATCTGTCTTACTGAAATTACTTTTTGTCTGAAATCAGTCTTTGAATTCGGCAATTGTTACGCCGGCATCACCTTCGCCATACTCTCCGAGGTGGAATGATTTCACATATTTTAACCGTTTTAAATGTGCCTGTACGGCGTTGCGAAGTGCACCGGTTCCTTTTCCGTGGACGATACGCACGGACGGAATGTGTGCAAGGTAGGCATCATCCAGGTATTTATCTAAAAGAGCGATCGCTTCGTCTGTGGTCTTGCCGATCAGGTTGATCTCTGTGGAGACGGATGCAGACTTGCTCATTTTGATCTTGCCGGCACTGGTACGACCGTATTTTTTGCTTGTCGGGGAAGTTTCTTCCTCTAACAGGATGAGGTCGTTAATGTTGACAAGAGAACGTAAAATACCCATCTGTACATAAAGGTCACCCTTTGCGTTTGGCAGGGAGTGAACGGTTCCGTTTAGATTCATGCTGATGACTTTCACGCGGTCGCCAATGCGGAGTTTTTTGGGAACTTTATGGTTTGGCGCAGCATTCTTTTTCTGGTCAGACATTTTTTTCTGTGCGTTGTTCATCTTATCGCGCAGTTTAGTGCGCTCTTTTTCCATTTCGCTGACCGGGGCATGTGCGGTGCCGTATTTATTGAAATTACGGATCGTTTCATCGGCAAGGTCTTTTGCTTCTTTGATGATATTGTAAGCCTGCTCGTTTGCCTCGCGCAGGATCTTGTCACGGCTTGCGTCTAAACGTTCCTGTTTCTGTTCAAGCTGTTCTTTTAATTTCTGGATTTCTTCTTTATACTGGTTGATCTCAAGCTGTTCTTTTTCAATCGTGATGCGGCTCTTTTCAAGATCTGCTAAAAGATCCTCGAAATTCATATCATTTTCGCTGATCCGTCCTTTGGCATCCTCGATGATATCCTCACCCAGACCAAGTTTGGTGGAAATTGCAAACGCATTACTTTTTCCGGGAATACCGATCAACAGGCGGTAAGTCGGACTTAATGATTCAACGTCAAATTCACAGCAGGCATTTTCCACACCGGAAGTCTGCAAGGCAAATACTTTTAATTCACTGTAGTGTGTGGTTGCCATGACACGTGCACCGTATAGTTTTAATTTTGACAAAATAGAAATTGCAAGTGCTGCACCTTCCGTTGGATCGGTTCCGGCACAAAGCTCATCGAAAAGCACGAGGGAACGGTCATTTACCTGACTTAAAATGCGTGTGATATTTGTCATATGGGAGGAGAAAGTACTTAAAGACTGTTCAATACTCTGCTCATCTCCGATATCAGCAAACACTTCCTCAAAGATTCCGAGTTCCGAACGCTCGGAAGCCGGAATATGAAGTCCTGCCTGCCCCATCAATGTCAGAAGACCGACTGTTTTTAAGGAGACGGTTTTACCACCGGTGTTTGGTCCGGTAATGATCAGAAGCGTAAAATCTTCTCCGAGACGTACATCGATCGGTACAACTTTTTTGGCGTCGAGCAGCGGATGACGCCCTTTTTTGATGTTGATACGTCCGTCGGTATTGAAAGTCGGAGCAACACCGTTGTAAGTCTGAGCGAAAGCTGCTTTTGCAAAAATAAAATCAAGTTCGGTGAGTATATTGTAGTCAGTATGAAGCTGCATGGAGTATCCTGCCGTTAAGTTGCTTAAGTTGGCGAGAATGACTTCAATTTCTTCTTTTTCTTTCATAAGAAGAGCTTTATATTCGTTGTTTAAGTTTACAACAGCGAGCGGTTCGATAAAGAGTGTGGAACCGGAAGATGACTGGTCGTGCACCATACCCGGAACCTGTGATTTTGCTTCGGCTTTGACCGGCAGACAATAGCGGCCGTCACGCATCGTAATGACGGCATCCTGCAAATAACTGCGTGTAGTTGTATTGTTGATCATCGAGTTCATCTGTGCACGGATCTTATCGTTCATGCCACGCATGGATTTACGGATGGAACGGAGTGTGCTGCTGGCATCGTCTGCGATTTCGTCCTCCGATAAGATGCAGCGGCGGATCTCGTCACATAATGGTGTGAGTGGTTCGATCTGGTCAAAAAATCCGGTCAGGGAATCAACCGGAAGTTCGTCTGTCTCATCTGCTGAAACAGGGCGGTCCGGTCCGGTATGTCCGATGCTGGCGCGGGAAAATGCTTTTGCACGTTTGGCTGCCTCAAGGAGAGAGCAGACGCGCAAAAGCTCCGTGATGCTTAAGGATGCACCGATCTCTAAACGTTTCAGGGAGTCTCGGATGTCGTGTACACCGGAAAAAGAGATGCGCCCGCCTTTAAAGAGACGGTTTAGCGCATCTTTGGTCTGTAACTGTAAAAGATTGATTTCATTGATATCTGTGCCAGGTGTGAGGGAGAGACAACGTTTCTTTGCATCCTCACTTGAGGCGTGCTCCGCTAAGCGGGCAATGATTTTATTATATTCTAATGTTTTTAAAACTTTTTCATTCATAAGATTTATAATTCCTTGTGGTTGAAAATTTAGTTTGCAGTGGCAGTATGCTGACGGATATGTGTGTTCGACTTTAGTCCGCAGTGCCAGCCCGAAAAATCAGAGATTTTCCGGGCTGACGGGCATTCGCCCTATCAAATGAGAAAAAAACAAAAAAGAGCCTGCAAGCAGTCTTTTTTTATTTTTCCCTCATTTGGCACTGCTCATTGCTTATTCACATTATATCCCATTAATTGGGGGAAGGAAAGCCGGAAATGCAAAAATAGTGTTGCAAGCATATGTGATTCAAACTATAATAAATAAGGTGCGGTTTTCATTTTTGTTAAGGAAGGGAAAATCATGCAGGAGAAAGAGAAGGGTGGCTTTTCTTTTATTAATGAGCAGATCAAGGAGAAGCCGTTGAATAAAAAACGTCTTATAAAAAAAGCATTGTTTACCGTAGTGCTTGCCGTTATTTTTGGTACGGTGGCAGCACTGGTGTTTAGTTTATTGCAGCCGGAGTTTTCAAACTGGTTTTACCCGGAGGAGAAGCCTGTCGTTACGATTCCGAAGGATGATGTGACAGAAACGGAAGAAAGCGGACAGGACGATACGCAGGAATCGACAGAGCAAAAGGACACAGAGAATAACGGACAGCAGGGAGAAAATAAAGAGCCGGAAAACGGGCAGCAGGAGACAGAAGAAGCGGGAAACAGTCAGCAGGAGCAGACGGATGAACCGGAAACGGAACATAACACTGGGGATGTTCCAAACAATGAAACGCAGGAACTTGAACTTGCCGATTTTCAGAAACTTCAGAATAAATTGTATGCGGTTGGAAAAGAAGCAAACAAGTTTATCGTGACGGTAACCGGTGTGAAGAGCGATACCGACTGGTTTAATAACCCATATGAGAGTAAGGGGCAGGCTTCCGGTATCATTGTAGCGGAAAATGGCAGGGAACTGCTGGTTTTAACAGAACGCAAGGCGATTGCGGATGCACAGGAAATCTATGTCACATTTATTAATGATGCTGTCGTGAAAGCTGAAATGAAAAAATACGATGGCAATACAGGGATAGCTGTGTTAAGCGTAAAGGCGTCAGAACTTACCGAAAGTACAAAGAATGCGATCGCAGTTGCAGTTCTTGGAAATTCACTGACTGTTACGCAGGGAACGATCGCGATCGCGATCGGAAGTCCGCTTGGAACCAATTATTCAATCCTGACTGGAAATATTACATCCACCACGAACAGTATTTCTACGATAGATCATAATTACAGTGTGTTTACGACAGATATTGTAGGAAGCAGCAACGGAAGCGGAGCACTTGTCAATGTAGATGGCGAGATCATTGGAATCGTGATGCAGGGATACAGCAGTGCGGGGGATGAAAATACGCTGACAGCGATCTCTATTTCCGAGTTAAAAGCATTGATCGAGATGCTGTCAAACGGACAGGATATCCCTTACTTTGGGCTTGAAGTGACAACGGTTACAGCCGCGATCGAACGTGAATATGAGATACCGAAGGGTGCATATATCAAGGATGTATGTATGGATTCACCGGCAATGGCTGCCGGACTTCAGAGCGGGGATGTCATCACGGAAATTGACGGGGATGAGATTCTTACGGCAGAAAATTATGAGAAAAAACTGCTTTCGTTAAAGCCGGAAGATACGGTGGAAGTGAAGATTGAGCGGCAGGGACCGGAAGGTTATACGGAAATCACCTGCACGGTAGAAGTCAGTGTACTGCCATAGAGATGTGAACCAGATACAGGCATGTATTTTAGAAGCAGAAATGCGGATGCGGCCATGCATGTCAGAAACAGAAATGTGGACACCGGTATGCGTTTTAGAAGCAGAAATGCGGATACAGGCATAATAATTTTAGAAAATAAAAGCAGGAATAAGGAGTAGTATGAAGTATATTGAGAGCCTCAGAGAGGGCGAGCGAATTAATGAAATCTATCTATGTAAAGTAAAACAGTCTGCACTGACAAAGGCAGGAAAACCTTATGATACATTGATCTTACAGGACAAAACGGGCACACTGGATGCGAAGATCTGGGAGCCTGGTTCTGTTGGAATCGACGAGTTCGATTCACTGGATTACATAGCCGTAATGGGTGATATCACCAGCTTTCAGGGCAATTTACAGCTGAATGTAAAGCGCGTCCGCAAGGTGCAGGAAGGGGAGTATGATCCAAAAGATTACCTTCCGGTCAGCGATAAGGATATCGACCAGATGTATGAGGAGTTAAAAGGCCTGATTGCGAGCATCAAAGAAGTGCATTTAAAGAAGCTGTTAGAGAGCTTTTTTGTGGAAGATGCAGATTTTGAAAAACGCTTTAAATTCCACTCTGCTGCAAAGACTGTGCACCACGGATTTGTCGGTGGTCTGCTTGAGCACAGCTTAAGTGTGGCAAAGCACTGTGATTATTTTGCAGGCTGTTATCCGATGTTAAACCGCGATCTTTTGATCACGGCAGCTATTTTCCATGATATCGGAAAATTAGAGGAGCTTTCTGTATTTCCTGAAAATGATTACACGGATGACGGACAGCTTTTAGGACATATTATTATTGGAACTGAGATGGTAGGTGACAGAATCCGCACGATCCCGGATTTTCCAAAGGGACTGGCAAGTGAATTAAAACATTGTATTTTAGCGCATCATGGCGAGCTTGAGTTTGGATCTCCGAAAAAACCGGCACTGCCGGAAGCATTAGCACTCAGCTTTGCAGATAATATTGATGCAAAGATGGAAACGGTACGCGAGATTTTCAGTAATGTGCCGGAAAACAATCAGGAATGGCAGGGGTATAACCGTCTGCTTGAGAGCAATATCAGACGCTCCGGGAAATTATAATTATGCAGAAAAATGATATCATAGAACTGAAAATCGAAGATATGGGCGTGGACGGCGAAGGAATCGGAAAATACGATGGCATGACCTTTTTCGTTAAAGATGCGGTGCTTGGAGATGAGATCGAAGCCCGCATCACAAAGATGAAGAAAAATTATGGTTATGCGAGAGTGGAGCAGATTTTATCGCCGTCTAAATTTCGTGTGACACCACAGTGTGAACTTCACAGGAGATGCGGCGGATGTCAGATACAGGCGTTGGATTATGAAAAGCAGCTGGAATTTAAGCAGAACAAAGTGCGCGGAAATCTGATTCGTATTGGCGGTTTTGCGCCGGAATTGATCGACCGAATCATGCTTCCTGTCGTGGGGATGAAAGAACCATACCGCTACCGGAACAAGGCACAGTTTCCGATCGGTGCGGATAAAGATGGGAATCCGGTTGCCGGTTTTTATGCAGCGCGTACCCACAGTATTATCCCGGTCAATGACTGTAAACTGGGTGTGGAGGAAAATCAGATTATTTTAAATGAAGTCCTTTCTTATATGAAAGAATGTCATGTGGCATCTTACGATGAAAATACAGGTAAGGGGCTGGTTCGTCATGTCCTGATCCGCTATGGGTTTTCCACAAAAGAGCTTATGGTCTGTGTGATTATCAATGGAAATAGTCTTCCTAAAGTGGAAAAACTGATCGACAGATTGACAGCCATCGAGGGAATGAAGAGCATTTCCATCAATCAGAATACGAAGAAAACAAATGTGATCCTCGGGGATGTGACGAAATGTATCTGGGGCGATCCATACATTACCGATATGATCCATCTACGCGATACGAAGGATTTTTCACTGACTGATACAGCGGTCGCATACCATATTTCACCGCAGTCATTTTATCAGGTCAATCCTGTCCAGACGGAAAAACTCTACAGCCTTGCGCTCGACTATGCGGGACTGACCGGAAAAGAGACCGTGTGGGATCTATATTGCGGCATCGGCACGATTTCACTTTTTCTTGCACAGAAAGCGGGAAAAGTTTATGGGGTGGAGGTCGTCCCACAGGCAATCGAGGACGCGAAGAATAATGCGGCGCTCAACGGTATCAATAATGCTGAGTTTTTTGTAGGAAAAGCAGAGGAGGTGCTGCCGGCATTTTATGAAAAAAAGAAAGACACAGATGCAGATATGCTGCACCCGGATGTGATCGTGGTCGATCCGCCGCGAAAGGGGTGCGATGGTGTATGTCTTGAGACGATGCTTAAGATGCAGCCGGAGCGGATCGTGTATGTAAGCTGTGATTCGGCGACGTTAGCGAGGGACCTTAAGGTGCTTTGTGAGGGCGGATATGAGCTTCGTAAGGTGAGGGCGGTGGATCAGTTTGGGAATACTACACATGTTGAAACAGTCTGCCTTTTAACCCGCATAAAATAAGCATTTTCAAGGTTTTTAGGGTGTCGGAAATGTCGGATTGCCACCCATTTGCCACCCTAATTCTGAAAAACATCACTGAACACAAGAAAAGCACTGAACCCGTTGAACTATTGCCGGATTCAGTGCTTTTTCAGGTCTTTATGTAGTTGTTATGATGTTTTTGCCTGTGTCACCTGTTCAAACAGATCAACAGAGCGTTCAACCATCTTTTCAGTATCATGCACATAGGTCTGCAAGGTGGTTTCAATGTTGGTGTGTCCTAACCGGGTCTGTACGTCCTTCACATCCGCACCGTTTTCAATCAGTAGTGTGGCGTGGGTGTGCCGTAATGAATGGTAATCGAAGGCAAGCAGCAGTTCTTTATGGATGACCCTTGAACAGAATTTGAAGGAATCAGTTGAAGTATATTGACCATTTTCTGCAATGCAGACCATGCGAACCCGTGGCAAAGGCGAATTGATACACTTCTGAATTGGAACTATGCGCTTCATATCATTGCCTTTTTCATCCTTTTCAACTTTGATGACATGGATGGTGTAATATTCACCGTACTTCATTTCATTCTTTGCCTGTCTGACCTTTTCAGCCTTCAACGCCCGGTACAGGGTTTCACCAAACTTCACAGTTCTGTTTGATGTGACAGTTTTGGTTGTGCCAAAGTACCATGATGACCGCTGTTCTTTTTTCCCCTTCTGTTCAACAACCTTTCTGACATCTGCCCCAAAGTTACGCTTTACAATCTGCTTGTTGACGCTGATGGTGCGGTTATCAAGGTCTATATCATCCCAAGTCAGGGCAAAGGTTTCAGAGATACGCAAACCAGTATAAAAACCGATCATAAGCGGAATATGAAAGCGGGAATCAGGCGGGAAACGGTCAATGATCTGCTGCCATTCGTCCAAGGTTAGAATGATGCGTTCCCTTGGTGCTTTTTCAACCTTGGGAAATTTGACATACTGCATAGGGTTTGAAGTGATATAGTGCATTGGTTCAACAGCATAGTTTAGTGCTGCACTGAATACGGACAAAATGCCGATCATGTGACTTTTAGAATTGCCGTTCATTTTCAGTTCAACGGCATATTCCTGTAATATTGCCGGGGTGATTGCTTTCAGGCGGTACACGCCAAACTTGGGAATCAAATGCCCCTGAATGATTCGCAAATAACCGACTTGTGTATTATATTTCAGGTTGGTCTTGCAGTACAGGTCAAACCATTGGTTCAGGTAGTCAGCAACCGTGATTTCAGTAGGTTCAAAGACTGCTCCGGCATTGTTGTATTCGTTCAGAGCCTTGGCAAGTGCTGCTTCTGCTTCTTTCTTGGTGCGAAAGCCTTTCTTTTCTTTCCTTTTGCGTTTCCCGTCAACTTTTCCAAGGTCAAAATAGTATGACCATGTTGCCCCCCTTTTTCTTACTGAACCTTTCATAATATCATCCTTTCTGTAATTGAATTTATAGGCAATGGATGATATAATTAGGGTTGCATAGCCTATATCATCCTATTCCTTGGTTGGTGTTTGGTTATCCCTGACCCCTGAACCGCTGCAACGGTAAAGGGGTCAATTTTTACATTTCTTTCAACATTGTGTTAGTATCTTGTAAATAGCGGATTGCTGCATCAATCATCAGATCAATATTAACTGTATCTTCTTCATATGCGATTGCCTTAGATGCTGCTGTTAAAATACTCAATGCAGTCTGATTATTAAGATCAATCTTATTAAGGTTAATAGCATTTTCTTTCATAGTTTCTAACCGTCCTTTCTTGAATTATCCCATGAGTGGAATTTGCTGCTTTAACTGTTCCATTGCTTGTGTTCTGCATTGAAGCATTTCATCATATGAAGAACAGAAAATATAAACCGTCCACCCATTAAAGCCGTACATTACTCCACATTTTATAGTAATATAAGGTTTTTCCTTCCTGTCAGGATCAATAGAAAACTCCCACCGGGTATGTACTTCATCCGGGTGAATGATGTTATATCTATGATCTTCTATATTGATTACTTTTCCCATGAGTTCCCATCCTTTCATGTGTTTGATTATCCCTATTCCTTGACCTTCAAGGTGCTGCAACACCTGTGACAGAAGGATTTAATTGATTAGTAATTTTATCATTTTTGTAATTCTTTCTTGAAGTTCTTTCCATTCAGTTTCACTGAAAATTTTTGGGGTATTGTCCCCGGTTACTTCATAACGATAAAATACAGTAGGTTCAACAATATTGCTGTTTTTTACACTTCCCGGTGTAGCAGACGTTGGTTGAATATCAACGTTGATACCGATAGATTTTAGATAGGAGATAAAGATTTGATTTTCAAGTTCTAATTTATCAATTCCGGCATCTATGATTTGCGCTAACACTTCATTTGTGTAATCTGAATCTGACAAAAAATAATTAAGGGTAACACCCAAAGCATTTGCTATTTTTTCACGCATTTCTATTTTGGGAGTTCTGACACCTCTTTCATATTGACCAATCATTACTTCGGAAATGCCGATTGCTGCCCCTAATTCTTTTTGCGTTAATCCCTTTTCTTTCCTTAATTCTTTCAATTTCATGCTAAAATCATCCACTTTATGAATCACCTTCTTTCATAATTTAGAGTTTAGCATATAGATGATTGGAAAGAAAGCAAATGTTTTTATTTTTGTCTTTACAAAAGCAAATGCTTCTGATAAGATGATAATAGCAAAAGCAAATGCTTTTGTCAACAAATATTTTGAACAAACTGAACAAAATTGAACTTTTGAAAGGAAGGTGTAGAAATGCGAATTGATAGAAAAAAATTGATGATTAAAATGATTGACAAAAATCTGAATGTTCAGGAATTGGCAAAAGTGTGTGGTATTTCAAGGGTTACTGCTTCAAATGTGAAATGTGGAAAATCATGCTCAAAGGAAACGGTTGAAAAAATTGCACATGGACTTGGGTGCAGTGCTGAAAACCTGTTAGAAAAAACTGGTAGGTGATGACAATGAGCAAATTATATAAAGGGTTCATAGAAACCAAAGGCAAGGCAAGCATTGAAAAACTGAAAAACAGAACCACATGGAAAACCTATGATGAAGTGAAGAACCTGAATGGATTCGGCGGGGTTTTGGCTGATGACACTATCCTTATTGACATTGATGATTCTGAACAGTCTGAAAAATTGATGAATATAGTGGAAGAACTGCAACTTAATTGTAGGGTATTCTGTACCAGTAGAGGAAAACACTTCTTGTTCAAGAATCACACCATTTCAAGAAACAGGACACACGTTCAGTTGGCTGTTGGTCTTACTGCTGATATAAAAGTCGGCAGTAAGTTATCTTATGAGGTCATCAAGATTGACGGTGAAGAAAGATTTTGTGAATGGGGGTATGAATACGAATTATTTGCTGATGGTGAATATCAGGAAGTTCCCAAATGGTTGTTCCCGGTCAAGGCAACCGCAGACTTTGTTGATATGGATGCCGGGGACGGAAGGAATCAGGCACTTTTCAATTACATCCTGACCCTGACTGCAAATGATTTCACTGTTGAAGAAACCCGTGAGTGCATCCGTATCTTGAACAAGTTTGTTCTGAAACAACCGCTGTCAGATGATGAACTGGAAGTGATCTTGCGTGATGATGCTTTTCAGAAACCCGTTTTTTTCCTTGGCAGTACATTCCTGTTTGACAAGTTTGCAATCTATTTGAAAAATATGTACCACATAGTTGTTATTAATAACCAACTTCATGTTTATAAAGATGGTGTGTATACCAATGCCAATAAGGACATTGAAAAGACAATGATTGAAGTAATACCAAACTTGAAGGATGTACAGCGAAAAGAAGTTATGAAATACTTGATGCTTATATGTGATGAAAAGGTACAGTCAGATGCAAACCTGATTGCTTTCAACAATGGTGTATATGACCTTGTGACCGGGGAACTGAAACCATTCAGCACAGACATTGTTATTACCAACAAGATTCCTTGGGACTACAAGCCGGATGCCTATTCTGAACTGGCAGATAGCACACTGAACAAATTAGCGTGTGGTGATGCAACAATCAGGGCATTGTTAGAAGAATGTATTGGTTATTGCTTTTACAGGCGTAATGAGTTAGGCAAAGCGTTCATCCTGACGGGTGACAAGTCCAACGGTAAAAGTACATTTTTGGATTGTGTCAAAGCAATCCTTGGTGATCGGAATATTTCAGCACTTGACCTGAAAGAGCTGGGGGACAGGTTCAATACTTCAATGATGTTCGGCAAACTGGCAAATATTGGTGATGATATTGGTGATGATTTCCTTCAAGGTTCACAGGTCAGCGTGTTCAAGAAAATAGTAACAGGTAACCGCATCAAGGCAGAGCGTAAAGGACAAGACCCGTTTGAGTTCAACCCATTTATCAAACTGTTATTCAGTGCTAATGATATTCCCCGTATGAAGGACAAGACCGGGGCGGTACTTAGGCGTTTGGTTATTATTCCATTCAATGCTACATTTACCCGTGCTGATCCTGATTTTGATGTGAATATCAAGTACAAACTGATTCAACAGGACAGTGTTGAATATTTGATACGTTTGGGAATTGCCGGATTGGATAGGGTAAGAAAAAACCAAGGGTTTACATTATCTGGTAAAGTTCAAGATCAGTTGGATGAATATGAAGAAGAAAACAATCCTATTGTCGGATTTATCAGAAGTACCGGGAAAGAAATGATAATAAATCAGCCTACTAATGAAGTATACAAGCGGTATCAGGTATTTATGGCAGACAATGGTTTTGCATTACCTGTCAGTAACATAGTTTTTTCAAAGTATATCAATAAGGCACTTGGTACAGAGATAAAGCAGAAGAAAATAAATGGTAAAAAATTTAATTTATTCATGGAAGTACAAGATTAGTACAAGTTAGTAAAGGTTATAGGTACAAGTTAAAAGCCTTGAAAAATAAGGCGGTACAAGTTGGTACAGGTAAAAAAATAGATTCTTTAATTTTTAATCATTTTCGAAAAAATGGGTAAGAGAAAAAAATAAAAAATATAGAGAATAGACAAGAAACTTGTACCTTGTACCAACCTGTACCAGTGAACAGAAAGGATTGAAGGAAGATGACAGGTGAACAGTTTATTGAAAAAGTTAGAGAAATCAAGGAAATATCAAGCATTGAATGGGATGTAAAGGGTGATAACTTAAATGCTGATGAAGTCCGGGTGAAGGTGGTAGCAGATAATGATGAATATAATTTGCTGCTTGGAAGTCCGGCATTACATGACAGTGCTGCAACATTGTTGTCTGATTCATGGGTGGAACGTGTCAGTTTCATTCTGTTGGTGAATAAACTGATGGAATTACAGGGAAGAACTGAAAGATTTGATGTGAATTGTGATTTGAATATCACGGATGTTGTCAAGTTTGCTATCAGATGCACCCGGAAGTGATACCGTAACCAATAAGGCGTTTTTCAAATACGAAAATGCATGAAAATGAATCAAAGTAACAGGGTTTTATATACGGTTTTGCCGTGAAAAAGTCCCTGAAACATAGGAAAACAAAGGCTTTTAGATATATGTACCCCCCCTATACTGGGGGATGAAGGAAGGTAAACGATACATGAACAGGGTAGAGAAATTATTGATAAAAGCGCAAGAAATCAGTGAGATCAAAAGAAAAGAACGACTTAGGAACATGACAGATGAAGAATTAGACAATCGAATTGAACAACTTAGAACAGAGTTAGGCATTAGTAAAGAACAGTATGAATCACCGGGATTTCATAGTTGGCTGATGAATAAGGTGCAGCAGTTAAGGGGTGAATTAGATGAAAAAAATTGATAGATTGCTTATGAAAGCAAGAAAGGTAACTAATAGAATTAAAGTATTTCTTCCGTTTGTTGTACCTGACAAAGAAATTGCTGATAGGGTTTCAATGGAATTAGATGAATTTTGTGGTGATAAACCATATCATGCAGTAATAATTTACGGTGAAAATGAATTATCTGATGATGCTGATGGTGTGGCATACGATCATGTAGGTGATGATCTGAAAGAAGGTGAATAGAATGGCTAAAAGAAATTTGAAACTTGATACCCCGGACAATATCAGAAAAGCACTGGCAAAGGTTGCCAATATGACCTATAAAGGGGAAATTGATACCAAGACCGCTAACAGTATCACGGCAACGTGCAATGTGATTTTAAGCGGTATCAGGGTAGACGATCAGGAAAAGAAGATTGCAGAATTAGAACGTATTTTGAATGAAGATGATTGATGCGTTGGTGGCATCAGGGTGGCAAATGCTTGTTTTTAGGTGCTGCCGGATGACAAGAAACATAGGAAAATAGCGGTTTTGAATGGTTGGGGTTTCCCAATGGTTACATTGTGGAAATCCTGACAGGAAGGACAAGGTGAATGAATAGAAATACAAGAAATTTGCAGATTCTACGGGACAAGATAGGCATTGAACAGTTTAGGGTTATTGCTGAACTTCTGAACCAAGAACACCTGACCTTTGGTGACTATACCCGGAACGGGTTTGTTTCCAAGGAAGAACAGCGTGATGCAATTATGAAAGACTTCTATCATGGGTATTCTTGGGAACAACTACAAGACAAATATGGTCTGACTGTAAGTGCATTATATAAGATTACAGAAAAGAAAGCATAGAAATTATCACAGGAACAAAAACAACCGCTATATGACCCTTATATGAGGTCACAAGCGGTTGTTTTTATGTTCAGAAAGGCATAGCAAGACCCCCGCATAGAAAGGTGATACGGGGGTCTTGCTATTTGTTATTGCTATCACGTTTAGAACTAAGCAACTTCATACTTAGGCACTGCTACTATATCATATACGGCTGTTGCTGTCTATGGAAATTCTTAATAAAAATACTAAATATAGTATATATACATAGATATAAATACAATATATGGTAGAATTAAAGAAAACGAAAATTCAAGAAAGGAAGGATGAAAACAATGAGTAATATTACAGAACAGGAAAAGAAATTTGCTGATGCGTTTGTATATTTATTTTTTCATGCACCCGCAGTCATGCCGGGTATGAAAGAAGATGCAGCAGCCTATGCAGGGTATGATCTGCCGACAGACAGAAATGCAGCAGATACATTTGCAACTGCATTGTACCAAAAGCCAAGCATCAGGAAGTACATTGATGCAGAACTGGAACGATTCAGGGAAATCTTGTCTGACGATCAGAGCATGAACCTTTGGAAACACATTTCAGAGTTCAAGCCGGGTGAATCAACAAATGATGTGCTGTGTGGTGGTTGCATCATTCGCCATTAAAGAGAAAAGGAAGGAAACGGGAAATGTCAGAAAAACTATATGAAACATATGCTAAAAAGGTGCAGTTGCTTTTGCACAACAATGATCGAAAAAAGGAACTGACGGATATTGTTGATAATATGATGGCAGTTCGTAAGAATCCAAGATATTCAGATATTGGAAAAGAAGAACTGCTGAAAGATATGCGTGAAGAATTTGCCAATAAAAACAAGGCATGGACGGAAGCACTTAGGGAAGTCATTCAGGACTTTTGCAATAAGTACGGTGTGGAAGTTCCTGATGATGGTGAAAGTCATTCAGTAGAAGTTGCCAATGTGCTGAAAATCATTGATATGTGCGGTTTTGATTTAAGTGCGGATATTCTGAAAGCTGCACTTGAACCCGTGAAAAATTCAGGTACGGTGTTGAAAATGATTTCTGATGTAATGTATACAAGGGCAAAAAACAGTTCTATTGGTGGTTACTGTTACAAAAGTGAAGTGTTTGAATTGTTAGGTGATTATTTGGGTATGAACAATGAAATGCTTGCATATTCTGACACCTTGGAATCAATCACAGCGTTACTGACACGGGAAAGGCTGATTGATTATTCAATACAGGATGATTACCAGTATGGTGTGGAAAATGGCACACGTTTGGTGATTCAGGAAAATACACCATATTCAGTATATTGCCTTGGTGACAATATGATGAAGGTTGGAAAAATGCATGATGAAATCAAACAGACAGATACAAGATTCTTTAAATAAGCAGTTTCAAGGGTGCGGTGTGATGCTGCACCCTTATTTGTCAGAAAGGAATGTATGGATATAAGGGCAAAAAACTATTTACAGGAAGTGAGAGAATTGTATCTTGCTGCTGAACAAGATGAAGAAGTCGCACAAGGCTATTTGTTACTTGCGGAAAAATGCAAATTAAAAAAGTATATGGAATTATTAGAGAAAGCAAGGGACAAGGCAGATCAAAGTGCAGCAGTATACAATCAGCGAAAGCAAATTGTGATTGAACAGATAAAAGAACTCAAATATTCAGTGTTTGTTCATGTGCTTATGGGTATTTATGTTGATTTCAAAATGTTAAAAGAAATTGCATATGATGAACATATTTCATATCAGGAAGTACGGGGTATGCATGAGCCAGCACTAAAGTGTTTTGAAGAATTTCATTCAGATGCACTGGATGAATGGGAAAGGGGAAGGCATTGACGAAAAAAGAAAAACACATGATTGCGAAAAACTATTTGCAGCGTGGGCGTGATATACAAAGGCAGATCACACAGCTGTATGAAACCCGGTCAAATTTTATAGACAGGGCAACTTCAACAACTATGGCAATATCACCCGTTAAAGTTCAGACTTCACGTTCCGGGCAAATGTTGGAAAATGCAATCATTGGAATGGTTGACACAGAGGAAAAAATCAGAAATAAGATTGAAGAATTACAAGTGCAGCAATGGAATCTGCAAAAAGAAATTCAACGGGTGCATGATCTGCCATATAAACAAATGCTTTATAAGATATTTATTGAACGGAAGTCCTATGATGTGGCACGAAAAGAAGTCAATTTGAAACCGTTCAAGGGTCAGTATAACCGCAAATTTCTGTTGCGGGATGCTATTGATGCATTTGCGGACTGTCACCCGGAAATATTTGATAATACAGACGATTCAGCACAGGACAACCAATAATTGCTATATGGCGGTTATATGAGGTCAGAAAGGGGCAAGAAATGATGAAAACAGTACGTCATAACAGGAAAGAACTGAAACACATAGAAAACAGTTTGAAAAGAAATTCAGTGAATAAATCCGTCAAGGTGAACAATTTTCTTTTCATGGATAATCAGGAACGGTTTGAAAATGTGTGCCTTGGGTATTCAATTCAGGCTGAACGGCTGATGAAGGTAATACAGAAGGACACTGACGGGAAGATCACAAAGGACTGGGTGACACCTGAAAGAAAGATGACCATTGAACAAAGTTCAGTCATCATGGAAACAATTCAATTTCAACTGCTGAAATTGAAACAGGCAAGCGGAAAATATCACAAGCACATCAAAAATTCTGTTTACTGTCAGCAGTTATTAAGACCATATATCAGCAAATTACAGAAGATCATTGCAGAAGTTGATGCATTGATCGGAACAGGGGGACAAGCATGAACGGGAACATTGAAGTTGTGAATGAAAATCTTTGGTGTGTCAATCAGCATTATGTTCATGCCGGATATATCAAAGAACTGACCCTGTTACCGGGAACATCATTGGATAAAGAAATTTATCTGACTAATCAGGGTATTTTGGTTTTGAATACCGCTGCCCCGGCTTATGAAGTCACAAGAAAGATGCTGTTGCGTGTTATGGGGCATACAGATGAACAACTGGAATATGCACAACAGAAAATGCAGAAGGTGGAAAAGCCTGATGCCTATGTAAAAATGTATCTTAATGTGTTGGAGTGGGAAATAAAAAGAAGGTGTGTAAAGGCTGAATATATTGCAAGCCTTCCCAAGCCTACACTTTTAGATAAATTCAAAAGTAAAGCAAAGAAATTTTTAGAAAGAAGGTGAATGAATGTCATCCATTCAAACAGGTATTGTCTTACAGGATAATTTTTCTAATGTTGCACAGGGTGTTGTTGAATCTATGTATAACATGACTGCTGCTGCCTATGAAGCATCACAGGCTGTTAGTTCAAATGTTGACACAAGCAGTATTCAGGCAGCAACAGAAGAAATCAATCAAGCAACTGCTGCTATGGATGAACTTAATGCAGCAGCAAGCAGACCAACAGCATCAAGTGTTGCACAGCCTGTTGTGGATGGGGGAAACGGTCAGGTTATAAACGTGGATGTAAACCCGGTACTTCCTGACCCTTTGGTTGAAAATCCTGAACCTTTAACATTGGATATTCAGCCAAACGCACCCCCGACAGGTGAAATTGGTCAACGTATCGAAAATATCAGAAATCAACTGAATGATGTATTATCAATGCAACAGCAGATTGACCAAACTGCTGCAACGGTTGATGTATTGCCGGATGAAGTCACTAACAGAATGTCACGGGTAAATGCTCTTATAGAGCAGATACAAGCAAACCTTGCCTTTTCAGTAGAAAATCCTTTTGGTTTAGGTGGCAATGAAATTGAACAGCAACTTTCAGCAATAGAAAGATCACTGAATCAGGCTGTTACACAGCAGAATATGCTTAATAATGCTGTTGGAAATACTGGGGATAGCATCAATGATAATATTCACGAACAAGAACAATTCAATCAGGAAATTTCAGCCGGAACACAACAGGCAAATGAACTGACCAATACCATCAAACGGGCAGTTGCAGCCTATGTCAGTATTCAGTCAGTTGGGAAAGCACTGAACATTTCAGATGAACTTGTTCAGACAACATCCCGCTTGAACATGATGAATGACGGGGTTCAGACAACCGCTGAACTTGTCAACATGGTATATGCAGCAGCACAAGATGCAAGGGGTTCATTCAGTCAGATGGCTGATGTTGTTGCCCGTTTCGGTAACAACGCAAAGGATGCGTTCAGCAGTTCAGAAGAAGTTGTTGCTTTTGCTGATCTGATTCAAAAACAGATGACGATTGCCGGGGCAAGCACCCAAGAAGCAGCAAACGCAGAATTGCAGTTATCACAGGCACTTGGTTCAGGTGTCCTTCGTGGTGATGAATTGAACAGTATCTTTGAACAAGCACCTAACCTGATTCAGAACATTGCAGACTATCTTGATGTTCCAATCGGTAAGATCAGAGAAATGGCAGCGGATGGGGAACTTTCCGCTGATGTAGTCAAGGCAGCAATCTTTTCTGCTGCTGATGACATTAACAGCAAATTCAATGAAATGCCTATGACTTGGGGGCAGATATGGCAGTCAATGCAGAACACCGCACTGATTGCATTTCAGCCTGTTCTTCAAAGACTGAACGATTTAGCCAATAGTGAAGCATTTCAGACTTTCATTCAGGGTGCTATTGAAGCAATGGCAACCCTTGCGAATATCCTTCTGAATGTGTTTGAACTGGTCGGAACTGTCGGCGGGTTCATTGCGGATAATTGGTCTGTTATCAGTCCAATCATTTACGGTGTCATTGCTGCATTGGCTGTATATGCAGCATACCTTGGCATTGTAAAGGCTATTGAACTTGCATCCGCTGCTGCAACAGCAATTCATACAGTGGCAATGTCTGCAAAAATCGGTGTTATGGCAGCACTTACTGGTCAGACAATGGCAGCAACTGCTGCACAGATGGGTTATAACGGTGCATTGTATGCGTGTCCTGTTGTTTGGATTATCGTGCTGATTATTGCATTGATTGCGGTAATTATGGCGGTATGTTCAGCAATAGCAAAGATGACAGGTATTGCAAATTCAGGGTTCGGTGTGATTACTGGTGGTGTGAACGTGGTGATTCAGTTCTTCAAGAACTTGGGTCTAACCGTGGCAAACATTGCCTTGGGTATTGGTAACGCCATTGCAGCACTTGCATCCAATATGATGACGGCATTTCACAATGCTATCTGCAACGTACAGTCATGGTTTTACAATCTGTTATCAACCGCCTGTTCAGTAATTGAAAATATAGCAGCAGCCTTGAACAAGTTGCCGTTTGTAAGTTTTGATTATTCAGGCATCAGTTCAGCAGCAGATGACTATGCAGCCAAGGCAAGTGAAGCAGCCGGAAACAAAGAGGACTACACCAGTATTTCAGATGCGTTCAATGAAGGTTTCACAACCTTTGATGCGTTTCAGGACGGTTGGGCATCAGATGCTTTCAATGCGGGTGCAGCTTGGGGTGACGGTGTTGCTGACAAGGTTTCAAATTTCAGTTTATCGGATGTATTCGGTCAGACTGATATTCCTAATGTGGGTGATTACACATCAGGGTTCAATGATGCAATAGCAAATTCAGGCGTGGGCGACAGCATTGGAAACATTGACGATAACACAGGCAAAATCAAGGATTCTTTGGAAGTATCAGAGGATGAATTGAAGTATTTGCGTGACATTGCAGAGCAAGAAGCAATTAACAGATTCACAACCGCAGAAGTAACTATCAACCAAACAAACAACAATAATGTTTCATCTGATACTGACCTTGATGGTTTTATCACTGCATTAGATGATGCAATGGGTGAAGCAATAGAATCTATAACGGAAGGGGCAAAATAAAAGATGGATGCAAATGGAATTGTAAAAAAAGTACATCAGGCAGCGATTGATGCCATGGAATCAACAAAACCCGTAAATGTGTATTTTGGTAAAGTGGTGAGTGCTTCACCGCTGAAAATCAATGTTGAACAGAAGATGATACTGGGTGAAAAACAGTTGATTCTTTCAAGGAATGTGACAGATTTCAAAACTAAGATAACGGCGGGGAACATTAAGAATTATTACTATACCGGGGATGTAAATTCAGGGACAGCACCAGTTTCCCCGTCACACGTTCATGCTGTCGGAACGATTGAAGTCACCGTACACAATGGCTTGGCAGTCGGTGATGGCGTCATTCTGATAAGACAGCAAGAAGGTCAGAAATTCATTGTTGTGGATAGGATAGGATAAAACACAGGAAATGCAAAAGTCCTTGGTGCAGATCAGGGACTTTTGTTTTGGCTTGAAAGATGATATTATTAAGGCAAATAAAAAAGGGGTGAAGTAATATGTCACAATCAATGCCGTCATTTTGGGATAGTCCTTTTTTTGTCCCTGAACCTGACAACTGGCATCTGACAGAGGATGCCCCGGAAGAATTAAAGAAAGAATTTACAGAGTATATGAAAGATGAAAAGGGTATCAAGGTCAGACAGTTGTTTTCAGAAGTTGATTTTCCACCTACAATGACACAATTTTTTGATTTAGACAGTGATGAACTACTGGATGAAAAGATTAGAGTGTTGACGGCGTTAAAAGATGGAAAGCAGATTGCAGATATTCCAAACTTTTATGATATTTTGGAATTATACCCCAAAAACGGGGAACATTGGGACTAAAAAGCACGGTCAAATAGCCGTGCTTTTAGTTTATCAAGTAATTCAACCAAGCGTTTATATAAGCGTTATATGAATCCCTGATATAATACTTTTACCCTGTCATATGGGGAAAATATTATTTTGGAGGTTTCAGAAGATGAAGAAAAAGAAGATTGTGGTCAGTGTGCTATTGGTATGCCTGTTGTGTGTGAATTTGGTGAGTATGGCAGTCAAAGCAGAAACAACATCAACTATTCATTCTGTATCAAGTTGGTATGATTTCAAGGATGCAGTACAGTATTCACAGGATGGTGATATAATTGTTGTTCATGGTGAAATTGATTTAGGTACTGATGTTAAAATCGGCAGCAGTTCCAAGCATTTGACCATAAAGAGAGGTTCAGCAGATAGCCGTATTGCTTTTGAATACATCAATGAAGCGGTAACGAATATAACATTTGATGGTGGTGGGATTGCTTCATCCTATTCTTGGATAACAAGCAAGTATGAAACAACTTTCACAAATTGCAAGTTCAATGATTTTGGAAATAGTGAAAATTATTCAAGTAGCGGGAGTGTTGGCGGTGCGGTAAAAATTCAGTCAGGTTCATGCGTGTTCAATGATTGTACTTTTGAAAACAGTTATGCCCTTGCGGGCGGTGCTATTGAAATACAGGGGGATTCACAGGTTGAAATCAATAACTGCAATATAAAAAATTGCGGTGCAGTTACTTGTGGCGGTGCTATTGATAACAGCTCGTATGCTGCAACCTGTACGATAACAGGCGGGACAATAACAGGAAACAAGGCGAATGACTTTGGTGGTGGTGTATCTAATGCCGGAAATACAATTATTACAGGAACAAAAGTGTATGCAAACAGTTCAGTGAATGGCGGTGCTGATATTGCAACCAAGGTTTCAGGTGTGACAACATTGACAGATACAGTTGAACAACTCAATGAACTGTTCAGTACGGACAATTTTGAAGTTGCCGGGTGGGTCTGTGATTATGATTTTGATGAAAATATTTATATTCCTGATGTAGACCCAACAAAGGAAAATGCGCTGCTGAAATTGGAATATTCAGAAAAGCAGCCGGAAACACCTGAACCAACAGACCCGGTTGACCCGTCAAAGCCTTCCGAACCGTCAACTGACCCGTCAACAGAGCCATCAACACCAACAGACACGGAAAAGCCGGATGAAACCGAACCCGGAACAGAACCAAGTGAAACACCTGAACCGACACAGCCGGGGAAAGAAGAACCTGATGGTAAAACAGATCAATCAAAATCTGATGATGCAACCAACACAGAAAATTCAGGCAATACAAAAACGGACACCACAAACACCAATACAAGCACTGTAAGCAGTGGGGACACGGTGAATAGCACCACAACCAATACTACAACCGATAATTCAAGCAGTCGGGTTGATAATTCAAAGGTAAATAGCACAGGTGACACCAGTACAACCACAACGACAAATACAACGAACAACTATTATCAGACAGAAACCGGGGACACATCACAGCCTGTTATTCAGGATAGCACCCCGCAGCATGAAAACAATACATATATTGTCTATCCAAACAGCAATGAAGTGGCTGCAAGTTCTGCCGGAATGGATGAAACGGTCAAGATTTCTGACCCGGTGCAGAATCTGAACATTGATGCAAAGGGTGTTGACTGTAAGATTGAAGTGGTAGATGGAAAATACAACATCAGCATCAATGTCGATCAACAGCAGACAGCGGTGGATGATTCTATAAAAGATAACAGTATGGATTGGTTGCAGATCATTCAAGTAGTGTTGTTGGTTGCCATTCTTATATGCCTTGTCAGAAAGCCTAAAGAACGCTAATGATAAAATATAGGGGTGTGGGGTAGAAATGCCCTATATAACGCTTATATGAGTTGTCAGCGGTATTGTAGCATGGTAAAATACAGGTGGTATGAAGGAATAAGCAAGGTCAAGGGTTCAGCGGTGGCAGTGCCACCATATTGCCACCGCCCCACAAGAT
Organism: Roseburia sp. OF03-24; assembly: GCF_003463035.1. Classification (NCBI taxonomy): domain Bacteria; kingdom Bacillati; phylum Bacillota; class Clostridia; order Lachnospirales; family Lachnospiraceae; genus Roseburia; species Roseburia sp. OF03-24. The sequence goes on from NZ_QSCK01000012.1 coordinate 100,171, forward strand.
ACGCAGAGAACGGAAAAGATTTCTAATTCTGAACTTTTTGAAAAAGCCTGATTTTACAATGATTAAAAGAACTTTAGAGATATGTGGAGAGATAGAAAAAATGGTGTTTCAACGGACTACACATGTGGAGACGGTAGTCAAATTATCCCTCAAAAAAGATACACCTAAGATTGAGGTTATAATGAAGCCTGATGAAGAGAGTAACTACACGTCAGAGGAAAAGGCTACTTATTCGAAGATTAAGGAATATGTGAAGAACAAGTATGGTGTGAATGTGCATACTTCTTACATTGCACAGGTTAAGCGGATGTGTGGAATGGATATGGGCGAGAATTATAATAAGTCCAAGAAAGAGAATCCAGAGGTGAAGCAGTGTCCACAGGAGAAGGTGGAGTATATTAAGGATGCACTGAGGCATTTTGGTGTACCACAGTAAAAATTTATATAAGGAACTGTGTATAGAAAAAATTATAGGAACAAGGAGGATAAAAATGTCGGAAGTAATTACATTTATAAATATGAAAGGTGGCGTTGGAAAAACTACTCTTGCCGTAAATGTTGCATATACGCTATCGAAGATAGAAGGAAAAAAGGTGTTATTAATAGATATGGACCCACAGATGAATGCGACACAATATACGCTTACAGAATCACAAATGAATGAGATATTAGAGGATAGAAATAAATCGGTTTATGGTTGTTTATCTCCAGATTATCAGGCTAATTCTGTCTTAGATGGATATGAGCAGAGGAAAGAAGAAAAGTGGATTTTTAATGTAGAAAATACATTTGACATAATTCCATCTAGTTTGGATATAATGACATTGAATTTGGCATCTAGTCCATACAAATTAAAACAGTATATACAGAATGATTTGGGAGAAAAATATGATATTGTAATAATAGATTGCCCTCCTACAATATCAGAGTATACAAAGGTTTCTTTATTAGCATCAGATATGTATTTGGTTCCAATGAAGGCAGAGCCATTGTCTGTATTTGGTTTACCTATGTTGGAAAATTATGTAAAAGAAACTATTCAAAAGCAATTTGAGCATGAAATAAAATTTGTTGGAATAGTATTGAATATGGTTATTCCTACAAGATTGCTTTACAAGAAGAACAAACCAATAATACAGAAAAAATGGAAATTAAAACTATTTCAAAATGAATTAAAGCAATGTGAAGAAATAGTTAAAGGATTAGATTCTGATTTATCACATGAAAAATACATATTAAATATGAGCGATTTGAATGTTGTTAATCAGATTAAGAATATAACCAAAGAATTAGTTCAGAAAGGAAGGTTATAATTATGAAAAAAGAAACAAAAGAAGCATTATATTCTCTTTTGGATTTAATGGATATGCTTGGAAGCATTGAATTCATTAATATGGATATAGATAAAGCTAACAGCATAAGGAAAGAGGTTCTAGATGTTATAGGAGAAAAGAAGGAGGTATCAATTCTTGATAGCAATACGGAGGAATTGTTAGGAATTTTACCAATGCTTTTATTGGATGTTAATAAGTTTCCCTCAGCAAAAGAGATATTAAAATTTGCTGAGAAGTGTTTGAATATTGAAATAAAAAACTATTGGTTAAAACGTTCTAGGGCAGAAGTAGCAGGAATTGTGCTTAATGAAGTTTATGAACAAAGTCCACAGCAGTTTAATAAATTCTTGAAAGCATGGAATAAGTTTAATAGTGAATCAAATTCGTCGTCTTTAGATAATAAAAAGTTATCTGATGAAAAAGGGTTTATGGAATCGTGGTTTGAATTTTTTGATAGTTATAATGGTGTTGAGTGATGGAAACATTTGGTTATGAATTGGAAGAAGAATTTAATGCAATAACAAGGTTTGTAGAAGAGAAGTATGGTATTATTATAAAGTCTAGAGAGCAGTCTGTTGATTTTACAAAAAAAGCACTAACTTTTATGATGACTATTAAGGTTTGGAAAAAACATATGACACCGACTTTTCGAAAAGCACCTAAGACAGAAATGTATTTTCAGGAGATGTTATCAAATGCCGTTCATATTATTTTATTAGGAAATATTGATATGAAGATACCGGCATTAGTAATGTTGAGAAGAACTCAAGAATTAATATTAACATATTTGTTTTATAGTGAACATCCTGTAGAACTCTTTAAAAAGGAAATGAATGATAATTCTAGGACGGTTAGCGGTTTTAATGAGTTAAAAGATTATATTAAAAATTATCCATATTCAATGAAATATAACGTAGAAGATGCGAAAGTACAGGAAATTGTTTCTAATGTTATAGATGATTGGACTATGCAATATAGGAATTTATCTAATTTTGTTCATGGAACAAATAGCAAGTTCTTTCAAAGTGCAGAATATATTGATGAGTTTAAATTTGTAAAAAAAGATGTAAACTTTTTGACAAAACAAGTGGATATTTTATCGAGTATTGTGAATACATTACTTATAATATTTTATTTTCAAGAATATATAAAATTTGATGAAAATACAGAAAAAAGTTTGATACGCAGTGCAATATCTAATGATTTGGGATATAAAAAGAAAGTGGTTGAAGTATTAGAAGAGATATAATTTATATTCAAAACTCAAAAGTATTGACACTGATTCGTCCATGACGAAAACTCAAAAGATGAAGTAGTGTCAATATGAGGAAATATATGCTGTGGAAGATATGATAACAGATTGTGAAAAGAAAAAGGAAGCTGCACAGCAGGATGTTCTTACCAAGGAAAATGTATTCAAGATGCTATTGGTTTTCGACAAGATTTTTGATAAAATGAATGATGTGGATAAGCGTAAGCTTATTGAGAGCATGATAGCGGAAGTACACCTTCATCCAAAGGAAACATGGGAAGAGGGAAAGAATCCGATAAAAGAGATAAAGTACGCATTTCCAGTAAGTAAAGAGGTCATGGATGCTTTGAGGGAAAATGTTGCATCCGTTGAGACTGTAGTCTTACTTTCCAAGGGCGCTAAAGATCCGGTGGATCTTTGCTCAGCGCGGACCGAAGTGGAACGGAGAATGGTCGACAGCAGAAAAGTGAAGGTGGACTTCTCTCTGGAGGATATGGATTTATCTGAATTCAAAGGAAAAGCGACATATGAGCAGATAAAGGCATATGTATTGGAGCAGACAGGACTTAAGGTTTCATCACTGTATATCGCACAGATTAAGAAGAAGTGTGGACTGGATGTCGGTGAGAATTTCAATCTGGCTAAATCAGAGAATACGAGACAGCCACAGTGTACAACGGAGAAGGAAGAGGCGATTATGCAGGCGTTTAGTCATTTTGGAATCAAATAGATTGTGGATAAGCAGCATCGTGTGTTAAAAATATAGTAAAGTATGGGAAAAAGGACATTCCAGAACTGTAGATTTTACAGGTAAGGGGATGTCCTTTTTACTGATATGGAAGTGTTCAAGGGACAAGGTAATGATACTGAAGTATTAAGACTGATAGGAATGATATCTATCTTATCTATTGTTACTTGTTCTGGTTTCTCCATTCCCGCGGAGAAACACCATAAATATTTTTAAATGCACGGGAAAAATGAAGCTGATTTTCGTATCCGACAGCGGAACTGATGTCCGCAATAGATAAGGATGTCAGCTTTAACAATTCGGTAGCCTTTACCATGCGGTAGTTCATAAGAAATTCCTGCGGAGAGCGGCCAATTGAGTTGCGGAAGATTTTCCCCAAATAACTTCGGTTGATGCCACATACTGTAGCGATATCTTCGATCGAGATATTATTCTGAAAATTCTGTTCAATATAATTGATTGCTTCTTTTATATAATAATCACTCATGCGCCCACTGGAAACCAGCTTAGTAGATTTTGCTGACTGCAGCAGATAATCCATAAATAAATACAGATGGCCAATGAGATGAAAAGAAGATTCATGAGAATGATTTACAATATAAAGCATTTCATCAGCAAGTTTTTCACGCAATTCTTTGGAGTGTGAATGATAAATGGGCGCATCTTTACACAAATCTGTGACACTTAAAGCTTCTTTTATACGCAAGCCATCAAATTCAATCCACATATATTCCCAGGGAAGCTGTTTATCGGCAATGTAGGTGTTGATCTGACCGGGAAAAATAATAAATCCCTGCCCGCTTTTTATGGAATAGGTCTGTGTTTCACCTTTTGCATTGTCAGCCATAAGGGTTCCGGTTCCGGAAAGAATATAGTGAAACAGGTAGTGGTTGCGTGTTGCAGGCCCGAATGAATGGCCGGGATCACACTGTTCATATCCAAACTGATACATACACAGATCAATAAAATTTTCATTCGGAAAAATATTAAATAATATATTGCTCATAAAATACTCCTTATATACCAAAATGCGACATCAATGTCTATTATAGCATAAAATATTGCATTTCGGTATAAAACTGAAAAAATGTAGATATTTAAGGACGCATAAAGGTATGTTATAATCAGATTATCAAAAAAGTAAACGGATATATTGCAAAAAAGGAGAGAGGAATATGGCAAAAAGAAATATTTTCCGCCGTGTTGCAGCGGTGCTTGCACTTGGCATGTGTATGATGGGTCTTGCCGGATGCGGAAGTGAAAAAAGGTCAGACGGGAAAACAGAAATCGAAGTGGTTTCCTACAAACCGGAAGCAGTTAAGGCATTTGAAAAGATTGAAAAGCGGTTCAATGAAACACATGATGACATCCATCTGACGATTTCATCTCCAAACGAAGCAATGACCATTTTAAAGACACGTTTTATCCGGGAGGATTATCCGGATATCATCGCAATCGGAGGAGACATCAACTATTCCAACTTTTTAGATGCAGATCTGTTTGATGATATTTCCGATCTGGATGAAGTCCAGACCGTAAAACAGGCATATCTGGATATGGATAAGGAACTGGAGTTTATTCCAAAGGATGGCACGTATGCACTTCCATATGTGGCAAACGCAGCAGGAATTTTATATAACAAAGATCTGTTTGAGGAAAATGGCTGGACAGTTCCGACCACCTGGCAGGAATTTACTACATTGTGTGATGAAATAAAACAGAGCGGAACACTTCCGCTGTATCTGGGCTTTAAAGATACCTGGACCTGTCTGGCTCCGTGGAATGCGCTGGCAGTCGGACTTACCGATTCGGATACCTGCAATCAGGTAAATATGGGAAATACCACATTTTCCGATACGTATGGACCGGTAGCAGAAAAGATGCGTGCGCTTTTGGATTACGCCGAAAAAAATCCGTATGCATATGGTTATAACGATGCATGTACAGCATTTGCCCGCGGGGAAGCTGCCATGTATCCGATTGGAAGCTATGCGATTCCCCAGATTAAATCGGTCAACCCGGACATGAATATCGGCTCTTTTACATTTCCTGCAAATGATAACGAATCAGACAATGTATTAAATTCAGGAATTGATCTGCAGTTTTCCGTAATGAAAGCATGCAAAAATAAAGAGGCTGCATATGAAGTTTTAAAATATCTGTATGACGATGAGACCATTCAGATTTATCTGGATGATCAGGGCGGAATTGCCTGCAAAGACGGGGATTTTGCAATTCCGGAAACACTCGAGGATATGCGTCCTTACATTGAAAACAACCGCATGGCAGATTATCAGGATCACCATTATCCGAGTGAGATGAGTGTGGATGCCATGATCCAGACGTTCCTGCTGGATACAAGCGACAATGCACAGGAAAAGTTTTTGAAAAAATTTGATTCCGACTGGAAGCGCTACAACCGGGATCTGATTCGGAAAGTACAGGATTATCAGAAAGAACAGGGGGATGCACAATGAAAAAGAAAATGTCAAACAGGGACAAAACATTCTGGGCGGTTATCATACCGGTTGTAATCTTATTTTTTGCATTCAATACACTTCCAATGATCAAAGGTGTGATTTACAGTTTTACCAATTATAAAGGATACGGAACTTACGATTATGTCGGGATCAGGAACTATGCAGATCTGTTTACGGATTCCCGCGTGGGAAAAAGCTATTTGTTTACGTTTAAATATGCACTGGCAGGAACGATACTGGTAAATGTGCTGAGTCTGATCATGGCAGTTGGATTAAACAGTGCAATCCGTTTTAAAAGTGCATTGCGCGGTATTTATTTTGTACCGAATATTTTAGGAGGACTTGTCATCGGCTATATTTTCAGTTTTATTTTTACTTACATTCTTCCAACTGTGGGAAATGTGTTCCATATTGGATTTTTACAGAACAGTATTCTTGCAAGTGAAAAATACGCATGGATTGGTGTGCTGATTGTTGGTGTATGGCAGGCAGTTGCCATGAATACCATCATCTATATTTCCGGTCTGCAGACTGTACCGGAGGAAGTCTACGAGGCGAGTATGCTTGACGGAGCCAGTAAATGGAAGCAGTTCTGGAAAGTAACATTTCCACTGGTGATGCCGTTTGTGACGATCAATCTGGTACTGAGCACAAAGAATTTCCTCATGGTATTCGACCAGATCATGTCATTGACCAAGGGAGGTCCGGCACAGAGCACCGAATCCATCTCTTACCTGATTTATAAAAATGGTATGGATGGCGGACAGTTTGGATTCCAGAGTGCGAATGCAGTCATTTTCTTTATTGTGATCGTGGCGATTTCACTTTTCCAGATGACAGTCATGAATAAGAAGGAGGAGCAGTTATGATGAAAGAAAAACAGAAAACAAACTGGGTACTTACGATTGTTCTGATTTTGGGGACGGTTACGGTATTTTTCCCGCTGTATATGGCAGTGATCATTGCGTTTAAGAAACCGAGTGAGATGACAAACGATGTGGCGGGAGCACTTTCTTTCCCAAAACAGTGGAGTTTTGAAAATTTCCGTCAGGCAATGGAAGTGACCGATTTCTGGCACTCTCTTGGAAACAGTTTACTGATCACACTGGCAACGATCGTACTGGCAATCCTGATCCACTCAATTGCAGGCTACGTGATCGGACGCGGCATGGCAAGAAGAAAAAGTTTCCGATTTATCTATCTGTATATTGTCAGCGGAATGTTTGTTCCGTTTTCCATCTTAATGATGCCTCTGGTAAAGCAGACGGCGCATATGGGACTTGGAAACCGCGCGGGTGTCATTCTGTTGTATCTGGTATTTTATATGCCAATGAACGTCCTTCTTTACAGTGGGTACTTAAAAAATATTCCGATAGCGCTGGAAGAGGCGGCAGATATTGACGGAGCAAGCACATGGACTACTTACTGGAAAGTGGTCTTTCCAATGATGATGCCAATGCATGCAACAGTTGCAATCCTGACAGCTCTTGGAACGTGGAATGATGTTATGACACCGCTTGTGATCATGTCTGGAACCGGACAGAATACGCTGCCGCTTGCACAGCTTAATTTCCAGACACAGTTTGGAACCAATTACAATCTGGCATTTGCTTCCTATATTCTGGCACTGATTCCAATCCTTATTTTCTATGTGATTTGTCAGAAACAGATTTTAAACGGTGTGGCAAACGGTGCAGTCAAAGGATAAAAATAAAACGAGGTGATTTCTATGGCAATTATATACAATCCAAATAAAAAAATATTTAACCTGCATACGGTGCATACAACTTATCAGATGCAGGTCGATCCACTGGGATATCTGCTGCATCTGTACTATGGAGATAAAACAAACAGCCCCATGGATTATGTTTTAACCTATGCAGACCGTGGATTTTCCGGAAATCCTTATGCAGCGGGCATGAACCGCACCTATTCTCTGGATGCACTGCCACAGGAGTATCCTTCCATTGGAACTGGGGATTACCGCAATATTGCGCTGAATATCAAAAATGAAAAAGGGGTGGAAAGCGCAGATCTGCTTTTTAAAAGTTATGAGATCCGAAGCGGCAAATACCGGTTACAGGGACTTCCGGCTGTCTGGGCAGACAAAGAGGAAGCACAGACACTGGAAATTGTCCTTGCAGACGAAAACGCACAGGTTGAAGTTCATCTGCTGTATGGTGTTTTGGAAGAAAACGATGTCATTACAAGGAGCGTCCGGATTAAAAATACGGGAACCGGGCAGATTACGATCGAAAAGGCAGCGGCAGCCTGTCTGGATTTTGTACATGGAGATTTTGATGTCCTGCGGTTTTATGGAAAGCATGCCATGGAGCGCAATCTGGAGCGTACGCCGCTGGGGCATGGAACCATTGCGTTTGGCAGCCGCAGGGGAACGTCCAGCCATCAGTATAATCCGGCAGTGATTTTGGCAGAAAAAGGAACAACAGAGACCGCAGGAAACTGCTATGGAATGCTGTTTGTATACAGCGGAAATTTCTCCTGTGAGGCAGAAAAAGATCAGTTTAACCAGACGCGCCTGCTTCTCGGATTAAATGAAGAACTGTTTTCCTATCCGCTTGCGGAAGGAGAAACCTTTACGGTACCGGAAGTCATTTTGTCTTATTCGGCAGACGGATTGTCTGCACTGTCGCAGCAGTATCATAACTGCATCCGCAACCATGTGTGCCGCAGCAAATATGTCCATATGCAGCGCCCGGTACTGATCAACAGCTGGGAGGCAGCCTATTTTGATTTTACGGGAGATACGATCGTGGATCTGGCAAAAGAAGCCGCTTCCCTTGGAATTGATATGGTAGTGATGGATGATGGCTGGTTTGGGAAAAGAAACGATGATAATTCTTCCCTTGGGGACTGGCAGGTCAATGAAAAGAAACTGGGGGGAAGCCTGGCAGAGCTTATTACCCGTGTGCATAATCAGGGGGTGAAATTTGGCATTTGGATTGAGCCGGAGATGGTCAATGAAGACAGCGATCTTTACCGGGCACATCCGGACTGGGCAATTCAGATTCCGGGGAAAAAGCCGGTGCGCTCGAGAAACCAGTTACTGCTTGATTTTTCCAGAAAAGAAGTGCGCGACTGTGTATTTGATCAGATTTGTGCCGTGCTGGATCAGGGAAAAATTGATTATGTCAAGTGGGATATGAACCGCAGTATGGCAGATGTCTATGCCGGAAATCTGTCCTATGATTACGTGCTTGGTGTCTATGATTTTATGGAGCGCCTGTGCAGCCGGTATCCGGATCTTCTGCTTGAGGGATGCAGCGGTGGCGGCGGCAGATTTGACGCAGGAATGCTTTATTATTCCCCGCAGATCTGGTGTAGTGACAATACCGATGCAATCAACCGCACAAGGATCCAGTACGGAACTTCGTTTTTCTATCCGGTTTCCGCAATGGGGGCGCACGTTTCGGCGGTGCCGAACCACCAGACCGGACGGGTGACAAGTTTCCACACCCGCGGGGTGACAGCGATGGCAGGAACCTTCGGTTACGAATTAAACCCGGCGCTTTTATCCGATGAGGAAAAACAGCAGATCCGGGAGCAGATTAAAACATACAAGAAGTATGAAACACTCATTAACGAGGGAACCTACTGGCGGCTGTCCGATCCGTTTATGGATGAAATTGCGGCATGGATGACGGTATCAGAGGAACAGGATCATGCATTAGTCAGCGCAGTGCGTCTTAGGGCAGAGGCAAATCAGGCAGCCGTTTATGTCCGCCTGCGTGGGTTAAAACCGGATGCCGTGTATCTGGAAGAACAGAGCGGCAGACAGTATACCGGTGCGGCACTGATGCATGCGGGAATTCCGCTTCCGCCGTTTACCGGGGAATATGAGGCGTATCAGTTTGCTTTTACAGAACTGAAAGAGGCGGGAAGATTATATGAAAAAGTACAGAAATTGTGTGACGGGAATGCCGAAAAACGGGTGGTCATCAGCATTTACGGTGGCTCCGGTTCTGGAAAAACAACACTTGCAACGGCATTGCAGCAGTACTTTTTAAATGACGGAACCGGATGTTATCTGCTCTCGGGCGATGATTATCCACACCGGATTCCAAAACGCAACGACGAAGAACGGCTGCGTGTGTATAAAGAAGCCGGGGAAGACGGACTGCGTGGATATCTCGGGACAAAGAAAGAGATTGACTTCGACCGGATCAATGAAGTGCTTGCGGCATTTCATGAGGGAAAAGATACGATCACATTGCGGCATTTGGGACGGGAAGATGGTGAGATTTCATCAGAAGAAACCGATTTTTCAGGAATATCTGTATTGCTTCTGGAGTGGACGCACGGAGGCAGTGACGATTTACATGGTGTGGATCTATCCGTCTTTCTGGAAAGTTCCCCGGAGGAGACAAAGGAGCGGCGCATCCGCAGAAACCGCGACGAGAATGCCGCAAGCCCGTTTATCTGCCGTGTGGTGGGACTGGAACAGGAAAAACTCGAAGTGCAGCGCAAAAATGCAGGATTGATCGTGGGAAAGGACGGAAGTGTTTATGAACAGTAAACCGATGCTCAATGCATATCCAGACAGTCTTGGAGGAAATCTTGGGGATATCGTAACATTGCTGAAAACGGAGGCTTTGCAGAATGTATTTTCTTCTTTTTACATCCTGCCGAGCCTGTACCATTCCGATCTCGACCGGGGATTTTCCGTGATCGACTATGACCTGAATGAGCAGCTTGCCAACCGGAAAGACCTTGAACAGTTAAAGGATATGGGAATCGACCTGAAACTGGATTTTATTTTAAACCATGCTTCCGCACAGTCCCCGCAGTTTCGGGATCTTGTGGAAAAAGGGGAGGATTCTGCGTACCGCAATTTTTTCATCGACTGGAACCATTTCTGGGAAGGGCATGGAACCATGACGGAGGAAGGCTATATCCAGCCGGATGAAAGCTGCCTGAAGCAGATGTTTTTCCGCAAACCCGGGCTGCCGATCCTGATGGTGGAATTTCCGGATGGAAAAAAAGTGCCGTACTGGAATACCTTTTATCAGGAGGTGCATGGCAGACAGTATCTCGGGCAGATGGATGTAAACATCCAGTCACCAAAAGTGTGGGAGTTTTATCGTGAAACACTGGAAAAAATAGCCTCTTACGGTGCAGCAATCGTGCGGCTGGATGCTTTTGCCTATGCGCCGAAAGCACCGGGAAAGAAAAACTTTCTCAATGATCCGGAGACGTGGGAACTTTTACAGAAGATCCATACGTTGGCAGAACCTTTGGGACTTACGCTTTTGCCGGAGATCCACGCAGCGTATGATGAAAAAATATATGAGACACTTGCAGAAAAAGGCTATGCAACCTATGACTTTTTCCTGCCGGGACTGGTCATTGATGCGATTGAGAACCGGCGCGGAACGTACCTTGCGGCATGGGCAGAGGAGATCGTGGCAAAGAAGATCTCCACGGTCAACATGCTTGGCTGTCACGATGGCATCCCGCTTCTGGATTTAAAGGGACTGCTTCCGGAAGAGGAGATCCAGTCATTGATTGACCGGATCGTATCCCGTGGAGGCATGGTCAAAAATTTACATGGACAAAAGAATCTGTATTATCAGGTAAACGCTACATATTACAGTGCATTGGGAGAATCGGATGAAAAAATGCTTCTGGCGCGTGCCATACAGATGTTTATGCCGGGCAAACCTCAGGTCTGGTATCTGGATTTGTTTGCCGGAAAAAATGACCACGAAGCGGTGCGACGCGCGGGAGAATCCGGACATAAGGAAATCAACCGGACAAACCTTTCCACTGATCAGATCGCGGAAGACCTGAAAAAAGATGTGGTTCAAAAACAGCTTGCGTTAATCCGCATGCGAAATACCCATAAAGCATTTTCGGAAGGCGCAGAGGTAGCAATCTCCGGAGGGGAGAGCTCTCTGCAAATCCGATGGGAATATAATAGTGCATTTGCAACATTAAATGTAAATTTTGAATCAGGAACATATACAATAGTAGAAAGCAGATAGTTAAGTTGGGCTGTCGATTGTACATGAAACCTAAACTTTATAATGGAAATAATCATAGATGAAACAAGCCACATAGGGATAATGCTCGGTGGCTTGTTTTGAAAATGGATAATTTGAATCTTATAACTTCGGATTTCGTCTTCTCAGTTTCCTATGTTCCTTTGCCGGCTTGGAACGTGAAAATATTTCTTTTAAGGTCTGTTTTTCTTCGACAGAAAGCTGGGTGATTTTCATTTCCAAATTTTTGCAGAACAAAAGGAGTAGTCCGTTAATATAAGCATCATTAGAGGCTTCGGGAGTATCCTCTGTAGCAAACTGAGTTGGAGAAGTAAAAGCATCGGTGGAGTCGGCACCGAGTTCGTTCAGTTTACATCTCATCACATCAAGAAAAGCGTTTGCTATCTGAATGCCTTTATCATTAAATCCATCAATATAGATTTCCAGGTCGGTCATGAATTTGAGGAAGCTTTCATGAGAGAGTAATTCTGATAATAGCCGTGGATTATATTTTTCATCAGTCAGTATTTGGACTGCATCATCATTGAGATGCAGATCGGATACTGACTTATTTGTATGTTCACGTAGTTCGGTTCGGTAAAGAAGATAATCGGTGCTTACTTGATAAAAGTCTGCAAGCGTCAGTAGATTGCCAAGTGACATATCTACATTTTCATCTTTCTCATAGTTGCCAAGTGTGGAACTTGGGATGCCGGTAGCATCAGACAATTCCTGCAATGACATTCTTTTTTCTGCGACTCTCAAATCTTTCAGCCGTTCCGGTATGGTAAGCCTTGTGTGCATAGTACATTCCTCGTTTCACAGATATAGATAGACTACCATGATATTGGTAAAGAATAAAGTGAAATTTAATTCATGTCTTGTCCAAAATATTGGAAAAAATCATAAAGAGGATATTTTTCCAGCATCTTGGATATACCGGATTCGTATAAAAATTTTGAGAAAATAGTTTCATACAATGAATCGGAAAGGAGTACAAAAATTATGGAATGTTGTAAATGTATCAAGAAAATCAATTTAGAAGCATGACGAATGAGGCAAAGACACTTTATATGATTTTGTTGGATCGGCGCTGCTTATCAGAGTGTAATGGTGATGCATGGTGAGATGAATACGGAACTACATTTATCATTTTTACAATCAAAGAAATGATGAAACTATTGCATCTGGGAAATAAGAAAATTAACAAGATGCTGAAGGAACTGGAGGTACATAATCTGATTTATCGAAACCATCAGGGATTAGGAAAGCCGAATAAGATATATGTATATGACTTGTTGAAAGCAGATAACTCGAATTGGCTGCCAAAGCAATTTAAGCACAGAAAGGGGCGGACAAATGAGAAAGAAATATTATGATGATGCAAAAGAGAATGCAGCATTTGAGAGATGTGTGGATGTTGTGACAGCACTGATCTTAAAATATGGATCGGCAATAAAAAGAAAATGGATTTTACGTGATTGGATAAAAAACATACAGGCTGACTGCTTTTGGAGAAGTTTAGCCTGTAAAAGATATCAGCGGTATTTCGATTGTATGAAAGCTATTGTAAAAAATGACGCAACATGACATAATCGGATTGACTAAAGTAACACAGATATTTATAATATAGACAAAACGAAAATGACATGAACGGAGGACAGAGTAATGGAGAAAACTGTAACACTTGAAGAGGCATTAAAAAGAATTGAGGAGTTGGAAAAAGAGAATGCAGAACTTCGGGAGGAATTGGAGTATTACAGAAATCGTAAGTTAAGCGGTCGTCAGAAACATAACGCCAAGTGGATGGCAATTTATAATGATTTTGTTGTTGGATATGAGAGCGGCATGACAATTGTAGAAATTGCGAAGCGGAACAATGTCAGTGAGAGGACGATTTACAGGTATAAAGCGTATTATGACAAACTGAGGGAAAAAGAGGAATAGACCATTTTACTGACGTCAGTAAAATGGTCATATGAGAATTGAGGACGATTTTTTTGACCGCAAATGGATGGAGGAGTTCTATGGCAGAAGATAAAAAGAAAGAAATCGATGTTACAGTAATAGAAGTAACAGAAGAATATCTAAAAGAAAAACTGTATAAAATTAGGGGTAAAAGGGTATTGCTTGATGCTGATTTAGCAGAGATATATGGCTATGATACGAAGGGATTTAATAGACAGGTAAAAAATAATATTGAAAAATTTGATGAAGATTTTATGTTTGAATTGACAGATGAGGAATTAGAAGATTTGCGGTACAAAAATTGTACCGCAAATATAAGTTCAAAAAGTCGTTATAATCCTCATGTATTTACAGAGCAAGGATTATATATGCTGATGACTGTCTTGAAAGGACCGTTGGCTGTTAAGCAGAGCAAGGCATTAATAAGAACCTTTAAGAAAATGAAAGATTACATATTAGAAAATCGTGATTTAATAGGTCAGCGGGAAATACTTCAGTTAAGCATGGAAACTGCTAACAACAGAATAGAAATTAACAAAATCAACTCAGATATGATATCTCTTGAAAAGCAGATTTCAGATGTTGCAGAAGGCTTGAAGGATGTTGTGACAAAATCTGAGTTGGCTGATATGATGAACAGCTTTGTTTCAGATGATGATGAAAAGTGGCTCATGTTTAACGCAAAATTTAGTAGTGCAGATGAGGTATATGAGACCATTTATAAGCAGGCAAAGTCGTCAATATATGTCGTTGACAATTATATTGGCTTAAGGACGCTGGTACACCTTAAGAATTCTCCGGCCGGAGTAGCTATTATTTTATTCAGTGATAATGTTGGAAATAATAAACTTCACAACATAGAATTTACAGATTTCTGCAAGGAGTACCCAACAGTAAATTTGTCAATGAAAAAGACAGGCGGTATATTTCATGATCGATTTATCGTATTGGATTATGGAACTGCTGATGAAAGGGTTTTCTTATGTGGTGCTTCATCAAAAGATGCAGGCGCTAGAATAACCAGTATTGTTGAAGATTATGGAATATCTAAATATGCCCCGGTGATTGCCACGCTGTTGAAAAATCCAACTTTGATTTTACCACAATAGAGGCGAGAGAAAGCAAGCTGTCACGGTTCCCCGTTACGATAAAAAATGCCACCATCTGAAAAAGGATTTGTGTACCCACTCCCATCCAATTTGTGGTACAATATCAATTAACAACAACATACCATACCAAAAGGAGGACATCCAATGCTTTTTATAGAATATCCCAAATGTTCCACCTGTCAGAAAGCGAAAAAATGGCTGGATGAACATGAGATTACATATACGGACCGTCACATCGTAGAGCAGAATCCGTCCTACGAGGAATTGAAAGAATGGCATGAAAAGAGCGGTCTGCCATTAAAGAAATTTTTCAACACCAACGGACTTTTATATAAAGAAATGAAGCTTAAGGACAGGCTTCCCGAAATGAGCAGGGACGAGCAGTTAAAGCTGCTTGCGACAAACGGAATGTTGGTAAAACGTCCGCTGATCGTAGATGGAAGTACGGTAATTACCGGTTTTAAAGAAAAAGAATGGTCAGAGCACTTCTTATAAAAATAAGCCTGAATTATTCACGGAACAGTATCTGAACTGATAACTGTACCAT